>SLLJ01000359.1 GCA_007134165.1 Nitriliruptoraceae bacterium
ACGCGCCCCTTGCCACGCTGGATCAACAGCTCGCGGCCGCGCCCGGTCCTCGCTGCCGGTTCCTGGCAGCCACGTAGCGTCGCCGTCTCAGCGCCCACGTGCGGGGCAGGTCCACGGCGCGGACCCGTGACGTCTCGGGGATCACGTCACGATCAAGCCGACCACAGGCCGTCCGCGAGCAGGATCCAGCCGGGACAGAAGGACTCGACCTCGCCAGGGTCGAGCTCGACCCCGGTTGCGCGGGCCTCGCGAACCAGCCACGACGCGTGCTCCAGCGGGGTGTCCGGTCCCGCGTGGGCCAGCACCGGTGCGTCGGATGCGTCACAGCAGCGATGCAGGCCGGTCACGATGCCCAGCAGGACCGTCCGGTCGACGTCAGGCAGATCGAGCGCCGCGGCCCGCCACAGCTCGTGCTCGAAGGACGCGAGTGCCTCGGCGACGATCTCACTGGCGGCATGGGCTGCATGGACGTAGGAGCCCGGCTGCTTGCCGGCGCGAGCCGCGAGCTCGGTGGGCGGGAGGTCCTCGAGCCGCCGCTCCAGGTCCCGCGCGATCTCCTCCACGTCAACGTCGCGGACCCGAGCCAGCGCGAGCGCCTCGAGCGTCTCGATGAGCTCGGGGTGTGCCGCCAGGAGTGCCGGCAACAGTCCGGCCTGCTCCTCTGGCCGCAGTCGATCGAGGGCGGGCGTCGAGGTGGTCGCGGTGGCCATGATCGTGCTCCGTGTCGGGACCGGTCGACGTGACCGTCGCACCACACTGCGACATCCGCCCCGCCGTCCCCGTGCAAGCCGGGGTGCGCAGCCACTCGCGCACGCAGATCACCCGAGCACCGGAAACGAGGAGGGGGATCCTGCACTCGCGCCGGCAGGGGCGTCGCCGTGTGTCCAGGACCGTCGGGACTCCCGGACCGTGGTCGGGTCAGACCACGCCGACCCACAGGCCGTCGCGTGCCCGGGTCATCGCGACGTACAGTTCGCGGCGCAGCCGCTCCCACCGCTCGCGTTCCGGCCCGTCGTCGGGAGGCTGGGCGTCACCCAGCTGCTCGGGCCGGACGTCAGGCAGCAGCACCTGCTTGAACTCCAGCCCCTTCGCCCGCTTGATGGTGCCGACCTTCACCGCGTCCACCTCGCTGCCGTCGTACTTCTCGAGCATCACCACCTCGGTCCCGGCACGGCGCAGCACCTCAGCGGCCCGACTCGCTGCCGACCGGGTGAGGCACAGCACGCCGATGTCGCCCGGGCGGGTCCCGACCTCGCGCAGCACCGCACGCGTGCGCTCCACCAGCTTGCGATCGCGCTCCCTGAAGTTGCGTGCGTGCTCCACGACGGGTTCCGGGCCGGTCCTCTCAACGGTCCGCACAGCGTCACCGCGGGCCATCGCACCCTCGATGTCGGCGAACTCGTCGCCAGCGACCATGCGGGAGGCGAACTCGAGGATCTGGGCGGTGTTGCGGTAGTTCACGTCGAGCACCACGCCGCGGCCCGCGAGGCTGATGCCCACCTCGCTGAGGCTGTAGCCGCCCGGATAGATCGACTGCTGTCCGTCACCGATCAGGGTGAAGCCGTCGGTCACGTCAGCAGCCAGGGAATGCAGCAGACGGATCATCGCGCCCGACAGATCCTGGGCCTCGTCGACGATCACCCCGACGTACGGCTCGTCGAGTGGTCTGCGTCGCACCTCGGCCTCGGCCAGCAGAACGACGTCCGCGCAGTCATGCACCCCACGTCGACGCAGCTCGGCGTCGTAGGCGGAGTACAGCTCCCACACCGCACGACGCTGCTCGACCCCCAGCCGACGGCGTCGTCCGCGACGATCGAGGTCCGCATAGGTCTCCCATCGGGTGATGCCACGGCCCTTGAGGACGTAGTCGATCTCCTTCTGCCAGTACCCGGGCTTCGCCCCGGAGGTCTTCAGCGGGTCGGACGAGGGCAGCCGATCCCAGACGGTGGCGAAGGCATCATCGGCCTGCGTCGGGTCCAGGTCGACCGTGACACCACGGGTCCTGAGCAGCCGCAACGCGAACGCGTGCACCCCCACGAACTCGATGCGGTCGGCGACGTCGGGAGCAAGGCGACGAACCGACTGCTGCAGCACGTCCGGCAGGGTCCGCACGAAGGTCGTGACCAGAACCCTGCCCCCACGTATCCGCACCAGATGAGCGGCACGATGCAGTCCGACGACCGTCTTGCCGGTCCCGGCCGCTCCACGAATCCGGGATGGTCCGTTGAAGCTGCGGCGCACCAGTCTGGCCTGATCCGGATGCAGGAACGACATCCACTCCTCGATCGGCTGGGCGAGGATCCCCTGCATCAACGCTGCCTGCACCTCGGCGTCGTCGAGCAGTGCCTCCTGCACCGGCGCAGCTGGCGACGCAGGCAGGACCGGCTCGTCCACCACCACGTTCACCGGCGCCGGCGCGTTGACCTGCGGGAACACCTCCAGGACACGCCGCAGGACCACATCGACCTGGGAGGGCGTGAGCCGGTTGCCGTGCGCCGCGATGCAACCAAGCGCGTCCTTCTCGCCGACGATCCTCACCGTCCCGATTCGATGGTCGATCCCGTGACGACCCGCGAGAGCGACGACGGCATGGATCTCACCCGGAGCCAGACCGACCTCGGCCAGCGCCTCCTCGGTCACGGCACGAAGCTGTTCGAGGCTGCTCAGCTCGTCGGTGACCTCCGCCTCGCCAAGGTAGATGCGCTCAGCGACGACCATGACCTCGGCCCAGGCCTTGGTGTCAACGACGAACACCCCTCCCGGCCCGACCACCACCAGATCCACCTGCGCCCGGGTGCTGCCCGGCCAGCGCCGATCAGCCAGCAGGTGGTAGCCAACCCCCGACAACGGCGCGAGCACGGCCGCGGTACGACGCTCGGTCTGCTCGGCCAGGCGGTAGCGGCCGCAGCCTCACGTGCCTCGATCGCGGCACGCTGATGAGCTTCAGCGAGCGCCGCCTACCGTCGTGCCTCCGCTGCGGCCGAATCCCCTGCTGGCATCCACGCCCCCGACGCTCGAAGACCTCTCGGCGACGAACTCACCCTGTCCCACGGGAATCCTAGGTGACGACCACCGTGGGCTGGCTCGGTCGCCGTGACCGCCCGCCCAACCCCATGCAGCCCGATACGAACGCCCAGGCTCAACACCTACCTTGACGACGAGTCGACCGTTACACCATCGGCCATCAACAAGGGGTTCAACGTGCCCATCTACGACAGCCTCGGGTTCTCGGCCGCCATCGCCCCGTTCCGATCGATGCCCGAAGCAGGTTCTGAGCAGGAATTCTGCGGGTTCGGTGTGTCAGGAGCGGTTGGGCCGTTTGGGTCGCTCTCAGAGACTCGGGCACACATGCGGCACCCGGAGACACGGGTGTCGGCGTGCCCATCGCGGTCCCGGTGACCGGCTATGCGAGTCGCCTGATCAGACTGGGACCGCCGCCCAGCAACAGGCGGCAGCATGACAAGCGAGCAACAAGACAAACGCTCCCTCAACATGCAACGGTCGCCGACGTTCACGTCCACCTTGACCGACAGCTTCGCCGTGTGCAGATCCACGGTGAGGGTGACACGGACGCCGCGGTACTGGTCGTCCTCGCGGATCACCTGGGTGGTAGCCCCGGACGTGTCGAAGTCGAGGCCGTCATCCAGGTCCAGGGCTGCGACCTCGGCGATCAGGTCCCGCACCGCGTCGACGTCGCTCTCCAACTGCTGGGCGTGGAGGTCCAGATCGCGTGTGGGACGACGCTGTGCGAACGCGGCCAGCAGCATTCCTCCCTTGACCACGAGTTGCTCGCGATGGTCGGAGGCTGCAAGTCGGGCGAGCAGCCCCTCCAAGGCGTACAGGGTCAGCAGCTCCTGGGTATCGCGGCCGTGCTGTCGGGCAAGGCGTTGGAGGGCGAACTCGCGGGCCCGGCCGGTCTGCTCGGACGGCCCGGTCACAGCAGCACCTGCAGGTCCTCGCGCAGCCGCACCAGGGCCTTCGGGAATGGCGCCGCCACCTCCAGGAGTCGCGACGGCTGTGACCCGCGCTGGCGCAGCCAGGTCTTGAGCGCCTCGCGGCCGAGTTCGTCACCCTCGAGATGGCGCAACCGGTACGCGTCCACGATCGACCGCTCGGGTGCGTACAAGCCAAGGGTGTAACCGCCGTCTAGCGAGATCACGTCCCGGCCCAGGTCGAAGGTCGCTGGCGCGAACCGATGCCATCGCACCGGCGCGGACACCTTCGGTGGGCGTGTGCCCCGCGGGAGGGCCACGTCGATCCGAGGCGGGATCTGATCGGTCAGGCCGTGCCGGGCCAGGGCGGATGTCAGACAGATGGTCGCGCGGTCGTTGGCGGCGGCCACCACCACGAGGTCCAGGTCGGCAACTAGCGCTTCGGCCTGGAGGTAGAGCCCATGGCTGATTCGCTCCAGCCTGCCGTCAGCCAGCAGACGGTGCAGGGTCGGATCCGACAGGCCTACCGACTGCGCGTCGCGCCAGCGGAACACGGGCCCGAGCTGCTCGAGACGATCCGCTCCGGTCGACATTCGAGTCCCCAGTCTCAGCAGCCGGTGCGTAGGTTAACGTATTCACACAAGGAATGTGTGGCAACGAAACCCTCTTGCAACCGACGCCTGATCCTAGCCCGGTCAGCTCGGAGCGGGAGCAGGCCATTCCGGGGAACAGCCGATTCAGTTCCGCAGTTCGTCACGCTTCCGGCGGGTTGAGGGCGGCACGTGCCAGGGTCAGCCATAGCTCGCGGCCGCAGCCATGGTTGGTGGCGACCTGCCAGACGTGCTCGGTCTCGCCGTCTGAGGCCAGGATCTCCACCAGCACGCCAGACGAGCCGGCCCCCGCGTGTCCCTCTCCCCCCGGATCATGGATGCCGCCTACGGTCTGTCCGACGAACCCATGAGCGACCTCGAAGGCTTGCAAGGAGGGTCGTGTCTGCCAAGACAACTGGCCCTGCTGCTAGCGCGCGGGTCAGGCCTCGACCTTCTTGCCATCTCGCTGGCGTCCCGTGTACCCACTGGCGCAGAGCGCGTTGTCGATCCTCGTCAAGCCCTCTCCGGCCCCGCCGTCAGAATCCGCTCCACAAGCTTGCGCTCGATGAGGGTGCAGCGGTACGGCGGCTCGTGGAGACCCCATGGTCGCAGGCTCAACTCGGTGGGCCTCATGCGAGGCGTCGTTCTCGAACTCCTCGGCGAACTCGTCTGCCGGGGCGAACAGGCCATCGATCGATGGCAGCCGCACAACACCAGAGCGGAG
>SLLJ01000368.1 GCA_007134165.1 Nitriliruptoraceae bacterium
GCCAACTCGATCTCGACCTTCGGGGGCAACCCGCTGTCGTGCGCCGGCGCGCTGGCCAACCTGCGCTACCTGCTCGACCACGACCTGCAGGGCAACGCCGCCAAGGTCGGCGGGATGCTGCACGAGGAGCTCACCCGGCGCACGCGGCACTGGCCTGGTGTCGCCGAGGTCCGCGGCAAGGGACTGATGATCGGGGTGGAGTTGGTGCGCCCGGGCAGCCTCGAACCCGACGTGGCGGCCGCCGGGGCCGTGCTCGAGAAGACCCGACGTCGGGGGGTACTGATCGGCAAGGGTGGGCTGCACGGCAACGTGCTGCGCATCGCCCCGCCGATGAGCATCACGACCGACGAGGCCGACGAGGGGCTGGCGGCGATCGCCGCTGCGCTCGAGGAGGTGTGCGCATGACCGAGATGCTGCGTGAGCCGCGGGTGCGTACGGCACTGGCGCCCGACCCGGTGGCCGAGTCCGGCACGAAGCTCCCGGCGGTGGCGATGCAGGGGGTCACCAAGCGCTTCGGGGGTGGTCGCGGCGGCGACCCGGTGGTCGCGGTCGACGACCTCCACCTCGACATCCGCGACGGCGAGTTCTTCTCGCTGCTCGGCCCCTCGGGCTGCGGCAAGACCACCTCGCTGCGCATGATCGCCGGGTTCGAGTACCCCAGTGCCGGCAGCGTGCGCATCTTCGACCAGGAGGTCGGGCTCGAACCGCCCAACCGCCGACCGGTCAACACCGTGTTCCAGTCGTACGCGCTCTTCCCCCACATGACCGTGGTGCAGAACATCGCCTTCGGCCTCGAGATGCAGAAGGTGCCCGACGACGAGATCGCCACCCGGGTGGGCGAGGTGCTCGAGCTCGTGCAGCTGTCGGGCCAGGCGCGGCGCAAGCCCAGCCAGCTCTCCGGCGGGCAGCAGCAGCGTGTCGCGCTGGCCCGGGCGCTGGTCAACCACCCCAAGGTGCTGCTGCTCGACGAGCCGCTCGGCGCGCTCGACCTCAAGCTGCGCCAGGCCATGCAGCTCGAGCTCAAGCGCATCCAGGAGCAGGTGGGCATCACCTTCGTCTACGTCACCCACGATCAGGAGGAGGCGCTGACGATGTCGGACCGCATCGGGGTGATGAACCTCGGCCAGCTGCTGCAGGTCGGGCCTCCCGAAGCGATCTACGACACCCCCCGCACCCGCTTCGTGGCCGACTTCATCGGTGACACCAACCTGCTGAGCGCCGAGGTGGTGGACGCCGACACCGCCCGGCTCACCGACGGCACCGTGGTGCGCGTGGCCACCGGCCGGCCGGTCGGCGCCACGGTGACGTTGGCGATCCGGCCCGAGAAGCTCGGCCTGTGGCACGCGGATGCCGAACGCGACCTGCGGCTCGACGCGGTAACCGGCCGCATCCGGCGCATGACCTTCCTCGGCAACGCCATCGTCTACGAGATCGTGACCGAGACTTCCGGCACGCCGGTGGAACTGACGGTTCGCCAGGGCAACACCCCCGGCATCGAGCACTTCGAGCCCGACGAGCGCGTGCGGGTGCGGTGGTGGCCCACGTCCACCGCTGCGCTCGAGGACTGAGGTCGCCATGGCCACCACCCTCGAGCCCCGCACCACCCCACCGCCGGCCGACGCCGCGCCCGAGCTCGGCCTCGAGGCCGATGCCGAGCGGGCCGAGTCGCGCCGCGGGCTGCTGATCGGCCTGCCGAGCCTGGCCTACCTCGTGGTGTTCTTCGCCCTGCCGCTGGTGATCGTGGTCGTGTACTCGTTCGCGACCCGCAGCCGCACCGGACGCACCATCCTCGGCGACTGGAACCTCGACAGCTACGCGCGGCTGTTCGACCCGCTGGTGCTCGAGATCGCGCTGCGCTCGCTGTGGCTGGCGCTGCTGACCACGCTGATCTCGCTGGCCTTCGGCTACCCGTTCGCCTACTACCTGGCGACCCGCTCCCCGAAGGTCCGCGGGATCCTGCTGGTGCTGGTGATGATCCCGTTCTGGTCCAACTTCCTGGTGCGCACCTACGCGTGGCGCGTCATCCTCGGGCGCGACGGACCGTTCGTACGGCTGCTCGAGCCGATCCTGGGCACCGACGTGCAGCTGCTGTTCACGCCCTTCGCGGTCGTGCTCGGGCTGGTCTACGGCTACATGCCCTTCATGATCCTGCCGCTGTACGCCACCATCGAGCGGCTGGACTTCTCGTTGGTCGAAGCCGCCCGGGATCTGTACGCCTCCGGCTGGCAGGCGTTCCTGAAGGTCACCTGGCCCCTGTCGCGCCCCGGGGTGATCGCCGGCTCGCTCCTGGTGTTCATCCCCTCATTCGGAGCGTACGTCACCCCCGAGATCCTCGGCGGGGGGCGCACCACGATGCTCGGCAGCTACATCGTGCGCCAGTTCCTCTCGGCCCGTGACTGGCCGTTCGGCTCGGCGCTGTCGGTGGCGGTGCTGCTGGTGATGCTGGCGGCCGCGGTGGTCTACCTGCGCAGCGGAGGGAGGAACCTGTGAGCGTGGTCGATGCGGCCTCCGGGCCTCCCCCCGACGTCGCAGAGGACTCGGTGGTGCGGCCCAAGCGGACCGTGGAGCGGATCCTGGCCGGCAACGCCTGGATCGTGTTCGCGTTCCTGTACCTGCCGATCCTGCTGCTGGTGGTGCTGTCCTTCAACGACAACCGCACGGTCGGGGTCTGGACCGAGCCGAGCCTGCGCTGGTACCAGGCGATGTTCACCGACCGCAACGTGCTCGGCGCGCTGCGCAACTCGTTGGTCGTCGCGTTCATCTCCACGGTCGTATCCACGGTGCTCGGCACCGCCGCAGCCCTGTCGCTCGAGCGCTTCCGCTACCGCGGGCAGCGCGCGTATGACGGGCTGCTGTACCTGCCGGTCATCATCCCCGACGTGACGATGGCCGTGATGATGCTGCTGTTCTTCGTGCAGGCCTTCGACCTGCTCGGAGCCGTACTGGGAGTCAACGCGAGCTTCGGCATCGGGACCATCTCGCTGTCGCACATCGCGTTCAACATCTCGTTCGTCGCGGTGGTGGTCCGGGCCCGGCTCGCCGGGCTCGACCCCTCCCTCGAGGAGGCCGCGGCAGACCTGTACGCGAGCCGGTGGCAGGCGTTCCGACGGGTGACGCTGCCGCTGATCGCGCCCGGGGTGGCCGGGGGAGCGCTGCTGGCGCTGACCCTGTCGCTCGACGAGGTCGTTATCACCAGCTTCGTCGCCGGCCCCGGATCCACCACGCTGCCCGTGTACGTGTTCGGGCTCGTGCGCCGGGGCGTGACCCCGCTGATCAACGCGGTGTCGGTGCTGATGCTGACCGGTTCGATGCTGCTCGTGCTGACCTCGCTGCTGATCACGCGGAGACGGGACGAGCCCTAGGCCGGCTCCGAGGTGGGGCCGGGACACCATGGCGGCGCAGCCGCGCTGCGATCGACGACGGAGGATGAACCCATGAAGCTGCGCAGGATGAGGATGATGGCGGTGCCCACGGCACTGGTCCTGGTGGTCGCCGCCTGTGGTGGGGACGACGCCGCCGACGACGACGGTGCCGACGGCGAGGCGGCCGCGCCCGAGGCTGGCTGCGAGGTCGGTGAGGTCGACGGTGACCTGTCGTTCTACAACTGGTCGGAGTACATGGATCCCGACCTGATCGCCGCCTTCGAGGCGGAGTACGACGTCACCGTCACCGAGGACTTCTACCCCTCCAACGAGGAGTTGTTCGCCCGGGTCGAGGCCGGCGGCGCCCAGTACGACGTGATCGTGCCCTCCGACTACATGGTCGACATCATGATCCAGGAGAGCCTACTGATGGCCCTGGACTTCGACGCCATCCCGAATGCGGCCAACATCGCCGACGACTTCACCTCCCCGCCCTACGACCCGGGACTGGAGTTCTCCGTGCCCTACCAGTGGGGGACCACCGGCATCGGCGTGGACCTCAGCGTCACCGGCGAGGTCGAGGCGAGCTGGGCGCTGATGTTCGACGAGGCGACGGCCACCGCCGCTGGCGGGCGCGTGTCGCTGCTCGACGACCCGCGTGAGACGATGGCCGCGGCGCTGTACTGGCTGGGTCACGACCCCAACACCACCGACGAGGAGCAGCTGCAGGAGGCCGCCGACGTCATCTCCTCGGCCCGACCCTGGACCACCGCGTTCACCTCCGACCAGTACTCCGACCTGCTGCTCGGTGGGGAGACCGCCGTCGCCCACGGCTACAGCGGCAACTTCCTCGACAACTTCGGCGGTGACGAGAACTACGCCTACCTCATCCCCGAGGAGGGCGCGACCATCTGGACCGACAACCTCGCCGTGCTCACCGACACCGACGCGCCGTGCACCGCGCACACCTTCATCGACTTCATCCTCGACGCCGAGAACGGGGCCCAGCTGACCAACTGGACCTTCTACGCCTCGCCCAACGCCGCCGCGGAGGAGTTCATCCTGCCCGAGATCATCGATAACCCGGCCATCTACCCCGATCACGAGAT
Source organism: Nitriliruptoraceae bacterium (assembly GCA_007134165.1). Classification (GTDB taxonomy): domain Bacteria; phylum Actinomycetota; class Nitriliruptoria; order Nitriliruptorales; family Nitriliruptoraceae; genus SKJO01. The sequence goes on from SLLJ01000368.1 coordinate 4,472, forward strand.
GATGGCCAACCTGTTCTTCCTCGAGGACACCGGCGACGCCGAGATCCTGTTCACCGACCTGTTCACGCAGGCCAAGAGCTGACCCTTTCCCCACCGTTCGAGCCCCGGGGGTCGACCATGCCCGAGGAGGACCTGCCCCGTCCCAGGTCGGCGGCCGGCCACCTCGGGCCGGTCGACGCCACCCGGGTGCCGCGCTACGCCGGACCGGCCACCTTCGCCCGGCTGCCGAGGACCGACGAGGTCGACCACGTCGACGTCGCGGTCCTCGGCGTGCCGTTCGACACCGGGGTGTCCTACCGCCCCGGTGCCCGCTTCGGCCCGGCGCACATCCGCGCGTCCTCGCGGCTGCTGCGCCCCTACCACCCGGGGCTCGACGTCGAGCCCTTCGCTGCCCAGCAGGTCGCCGATGCCGGTGACCTCGCCCCCAACCCCTTCGACCTCGACGAGGCCATCGCCACCATCGAGGCCGGCGCCCGTGACCTGGTCGCACGCACCGGCGCGACGCTGCTGGTGCTCGGCGGGGACCACACCGTCGCCTTGCCGCTGCTGCGCGCGGCGCATGCGCGGCACGGCCCGCTCGCCGTGCTGCACTTCGACGCCCACCTCGACACCTGGGACACCTACTTCGGGGCCCCCTACACCCACGGCACCCCGTTCCGCCGCGCCTCGGAGGAGGGGCTGCTCGATGCCAGCGCCTGCTGCCACGTGGGCATCCGCGGGCCGCTGTACGCCCGCACCGACCTCGCCGA
>SLLJ01000073.1 GCA_007134165.1 Nitriliruptoraceae bacterium
CCTGCCCCGCCGCGTCCTGCCCCGCCACGCCCTGCGCAGCCCGGGCCACCTCGATCGCCAGTCGGGTCTTGCCCGACCCGCCGGGGCCGGTGATGGTGACGAGGCGCTCGTGGCCGAGCAGGTCGACGAGACGCACCAGCTCGGCATCCCGGCCGATCAGCCGGCCAGGCACGGCCGGCAGCGACCGGGAGGCGGTGGCGTCTGGCACCGACGACGGCGGGGGGGACGGCGGGGGCGACGGCGGGGGCGACCGCCGTGCCGCGGAGTCCGGCGGACCGGACCCCGAAGCCGGCACCGTGATGCGCTGGGCGAGCACCTCGGCGTGGATGGCCTGGAGCCGCGGGGAAGGGTCGACCCCGAGCTCCTCGACGAGCAGCGACCGGCCCTGGTCGTAGGCGCGCAGCGCGTCGGCCTGCCGCCCACTGCCGGCCAGGGCGACCATGAGCTGCCCGCGCAACCCCTCCCTCAGCGGGTGGGCGGCCACCAGCGCCTCGAGCTCGGCGACCAGGCGGGCGTGGCGACCGAGTGCGAGCTCGGCCTCGATGCGCCGCTCGGTGGCCGCCAGCCGCAGCTCCTCGAGCCGCCGCGCCTCCTGCTGCGCCCACGGCCGGTCGATGCCCTGCAACGCGTCCCCGCGCCACAGCGACAGCGCCGCGTGCAGTGTCGTGGTCGCCGGCTCGTGGGCGCCGACCTCGAGGTGGCGTTCGCCCTCGGCCAGCAGCCGTTCGAAGCGGCGCGCGTCGAGCGCGTCGTCGCCGACCGCGAGCCGGTAGCCGCCCTCGTCGGTGACCAGCAACTGACCGTGCCCGGCCGCGTCCAGCCACCGGCGCAGCGAGAAGACGTGCTGCTGCAGCGCGTTGGCCGGGTTGGCCGGCAGCCGCTCACCCCACAGCCCGTCGATCAGCCGCTCGGCGGTCACCGTCCGCCCCGCCGCGACCACCAGGGCGGCGAGCAGCACCCCCTGCCGGCCACCAGGAACTCGCAGCTCACCATGGGCGTCGGCGGCCACCAGCGGCCCGAGGATGCCGAACTCCACGGTCGACCTCCTCCCCCGAACACAGCCTAGCGACGCCGCGGTCCCAACCGTCGGGACCGACGGCCGGGGCTGCGCCGAGCAGCGCGATGCCACCACCGCATCCCGACCGCCGGCCGGCGGGCCGGCACGCAAAGCCCAACCAAAGCCGCGACGAAGGCTCCGCGGCCATGGTGGGGTCATCAGCCGCGGACGCGCTGCGGCACCGAACCGAGAGGTGGCACCGTGATCCTGCTGGAGGGGGTGACCCGCGACTTCGGACCGGTCCGTGCCCTGACCGGTCTGGACCTGGCCGTGCGGCGCGGCGAGATCCTCGGCCTGCTCGGACACAACGGCGCCGGCAAGACCACCACCATCCGACTCATCGCCGGCCTGCTGCAACCCAACCACGGCCGGGTACGCGTCGACGGGCTCGACCCCGTCGCCGACGGGCCGTTGGTACGCCGACGCCTCGGCGTCCTGCCAGCCAACGCGGCGGTGGACGACCGGCTCACCGCCCGGGCCAACCTGCGCTTCACCGCGGCGCTCTTCGACCTTCCCCGGCCCGGCCTCGAACGCCACCTCGACGTCCTGCTCGACCGGCTCGGGCTGGGCGACCGTGCGGACGACGTCGCCGGGACCTACTCGACCGGCATGCGCCAGCGGCTGTCGCTGGCCCGCGTGCTGCTCCACGACCCGGACGTGCTGCTGCTCGACGAGCCGACCGCGGCGCTCGACCCGGTCGCCGCCCGGATGGTTCGCACGCTCATCACCGAGCTCGCCGCCGGCGGATCCGGCGCGGCGGAGACCGAGCGGCGGGCCCGCACGATCGTGCTCAGCACCCACGACCTCGAGGAGGCCCAGCGGCTGTGCCACCGGGTGGCGATCCTCGAGCACGGCCGGGTCCGCACGCTGGGGACCCCCGCACAGCTCGCCAGCGCCTGGGGCAACGACGTCGAGGTTGAGGTGCACCCCGAGGACCTCTCCGCGACCCTCGCGCTGGACCCGGTCGCCGGCGTGCCGCCCCGGCGCCTCGACGACCAGCACGTGCGCTTCCCGGGGATCGCCCGCATCGAAGTGCCCCGCATCGTGCACGCACTGTCGGGGGCGGGGGTGCGGGTCTACCGCATCGAGGTGCGCGGCCCGTCGCTCGCAGAGGTCTACCTGCGGCTGCACGAGGCGGAGGACACCCGATGAACCAGCTGCCCAGCATCCGTCTGCTCACCAGCGTCGTCGGGCGTGACCTGCGGCTGCTGCTGGCCAGCCGGGCCACCTTGATCCCGCTGGTGGTGCTACCGCTGGTGATCTTCGCGGGCCTGCCGCTGCTGGTCGGGCTGGTCCCCGGGGCCCTGAACCTGCCGGGCGGCGATCAGCAGCAGCTGCTCTCGCTGCTGCCCGCGGCGCTGCCCGCCGACACGCTGGCCGCACTGCCCGACGATCCCGAGGCGCAGGTGGCCACCATCCTTCTGGTGTCGTTGCTGGCCCCGATACTGCTGGTCGTTCCCGTGATCCTGGCCACGGTCGCCGCCGCCAGCGCGATCGCCGGCGAACGCGAACGGCGCACCCTGGAGCTGCTGCTGCTCTCCCCCATCACCGACCGCCAGCTGCTGCTGGCCAAGACCATCGGGGCCTGGCTGCCCGCGGTGACGGTCAGCCTGCTCGGCGCACTCGTCTACCAGGGCATCGCCACCGCGCTGCTCGCCGGTCACGGGGTGCGTCCGTTCCCCAACCTGCTGTTCACGCTGCTGATGGGGTGGGTCGCCCCGGCGCTGGCGGCGGTGGCGCTGCTCGCGGTGGTGGTCGTCTCGGGCCGTACCCCCACCGTACAGGACGCAATCCAGCTCGGTGGGGTGCTCGTGCTGCCGCTGATCGGGCTGCTCGTGGCCCAGTCCGCCGGCGTGCTGCTCCTCGCCCCGGTACACGCCGCGGCGGGAGGAGCGGTGCTGTGGCTGTTCGCCGCCGGGCTGCTGCACGCCGGCTCCCGCGCGCTGAGCCGCGACCTGCTCGCCACCCGGCTGTGAGGACCCCGTCTGAGCATCACCCCATCGGGACATCTCCCGTCTCCTCCTGACCCTGAAGAGTACGACCATGCCCGAGACTCCCTCGGGCGTCTGGTCCTCGTGGCGGCACTGCTTGCGACCACCACCCCGATCTTCGTCGACCTCGCCCGCGACGAGTTTCGTCATCTGTCCACATCGGTCTGGGCCGCCCTCATCGTGCGGCGCTCACCGCTGCGGCCCGACTGAAGGACTTCCGGGGCTCGGCAGCCGTCGCTTCCCACGCTGCCCCGTCCGTCCCCCGTGGCGGCCTGCCCGAGCCCCCAGTCTCGACTTCGCTTGCCCTCCCGGACGACCCCGACCCTCCCGCTCCCCCGACGCGGCGTACCCAACCGGACGCCCATGACCGCCTGGGTACGCCGCATCCCCCACGCTGGACCACGCGGCGGACCCAACCGGACAGCCATGACCGGCTGGGTACGCCACGTCTCACACCCGGCACCCCACCCACCGCACTCCGACCGCAGAACGCACAACCAGCCGCACCCAGCGCCCCAAAGCGCTGACGCGAAAGCGGCCAAGAGCGACCAACGCCCCACCACGCGCGCCCAACGCCCCAAAGCGCTGCCGCGGCAGCGGCACACCACGGCCAGCCCTCACCGAACCCACCGAACCGGCCCGGTTGCCGAACCCCCGAAGGTTCGGCAGCCGTCGCTCACCGCCTCACAACCGCCGCCCTCCGCCCCGCCCCGGCCCAAGGATCCAGCCGCAACGCTCCCCGACGCGGCGTACCCAACCGGACGCCCATGACCGCCTGGGTACGCCGCATCCCCCACGCTGGACCACGCGGCGTACCCAACCGGACAGCCATGACCGGTTGGGTACGCCACGTCTCACACCCGGCACCCCACCCACCGCACTCCGACCGCAGAACGCACAACCAGCCTCACCCAGCGCCCCAAAGCGCTTCCGCGGAAGCGGCCAAGAGCGACCAACGCCCCACCACGCGCACCCAACGCCCCAAAGCGCTTCCGCGGCAGCGGCACACCACGGCCAGCCCTCACCGAACCCACCGAACCGGCCCGTCCGCGTACGCCGCGTCCCCTTCGAGTGCCAGCTTTCGTCGAGCCGTATCGACGGTCGGGTCGTACTCGGCCCTCGAACGTCGGAGGCGTCACCGTCGCACCCGAGCCCGATCGTGAGACGTCCCCGCGAAGAGCGAGGCCAATCATGAACGAACCAAGCGAAGCCAACGCTTCAGGCCGCTCGGGTCACGGCGCCGGAGCACCTCCCGCGACCCGCCCGCGGTGCGGTGCGGCTCATCGCGGATCCGCCAGATCGTGTGTGGCTATCGGGAGCATCGTGTGTGGCTATCGGGAGCCCGGGGCGTTCTCGCAAGCCGACCTCGGCGATGTCGAGTTCGGCGGCTGTGTCGTCCCCCTCGACAACAAGGACACCGCCTGCCCGGGCGGCGCGGCCCGATGGACGTCGCGGTGAGCCGTCGTGCCGTGGCCCCTCGCTGCGCGCCAAGCAGTTGGTACGCAGCGACGCGGATCACCAGGCCCGCAGCAGGCGGGCCATCAAGCGGAAGGGCTGAGCGCGGCCGTCAGCCTGATCGATGGTGCCGGCCAGGTGCACGTCGAACTCAGGGCAGTGGAACAGCCAGGTGCCGGTCGAGCCAGAGTGCCCGATGAGCCGGACCGGGCGGCGGCCCGGCGCGGTCAGCCGGTTGACCCGGAAGACCATCGTGCCGAGCCCGTAGCGCAGCGGGAAGGCGTTGCGCAGCACGTTTTCGCGCTCGGTGAGCAGCGCCAGCGTCTCTCCCCGTTCGAACAGCTCGCCGGCCAGCAGCCCCCGTTGCAGGCGCAGTAGGTCGCCAGTGGTGCTGATCAGGTCGTTGGAGGAGGCGATCATCTTCGGCAGCTCGAGCGGCCGGTCCTTGGCGTACAGCCAGCTCATCGGTGCGGTCGGGACCGCCGGCTGGGTCCGGTCGGGCAGCCAGGTGTGCGTCAGCTCGAGCGGCGCGAGGATCCGCTGCTCGAGCAGTTCGGCGTAGGAGCGACCGGCGGCGGTCTGAACGATCCGGATCAGCAGCTGGTAGCCGGTGTCGGAGTAGCGGGCCTTCTGGCGCCGGGCGGAGAGGTCCTGGGGCGCGAAGTGCGCACGGTGCTCGTGGGCAGCCATCCGCACCA
>SLLJ01000043.1 GCA_007134165.1 Nitriliruptoraceae bacterium
ATCCACGTCCAGCTTCTCCTGGTTCTGGCTGGCCGCCGAGGCCCGGCCGTCCTCGCCATCGTGATCCTTGCACGTCTGTCCGGCTCGTCGATCGTCATTGGTGCGCACCCCGCCCGATGCGACTAGCCGTCACCGGGGTCGTCTGGTTGCAGCGCACCCAGGGCGGCGTCGACCGCGATGGTGCGTAGTTCGTCGACTGACGCTTCGGGGAACAGGCTGGCGGTACGGGCGAGCCCGATGATCGCGAGGGCGGTTCGCACACGCTGTTCGAACGGGTCAGCTCGGTCATGCTCATGATCCGTCGCGACACCTCCCTCGACGAGGCGACCGCACGCCCGCATGCCGGCGAAGCACACCTCCGCCGCCTCGTCACCCGCCTGGTCGAGCGGCTGGCCGCCGAGCTCGCCCGACCGCGGTGATGGCCGCAGCGCGTGGCAGAGGAGGGGTCCCGCGACGGCGTCCCGGCGGTGTCGCGGAACGCACCCGGTCACGCGGCCCGGGGCGCGACCAACGGCGGTGTCGTGTCCGAGCCGCCGGTTACGTTCGGTGGTGAGGGAGGAAGCATCATGCCCAATCCACTGCTCGTCCCCGACGGAGCCAGGCTGCACATCGAACGACGCCCAATCGGCGGGGTGCACACGGCCCAGGGCAGCAGGTGGGCGAGGACGAAGAACGAGATCAGCGGTCGGTGTCGGATTGTGGCTGCCATGGTCGGTGTTCCCCCCGCCCTGAGCTATCCGACCGCCGGCCTGCGCTCAGCTGCCGTCCGCAGCAGCCTGTGCCGGCAACGTTCTCTCCGCTACGGGTCACCCGACCATCCTGCCAGGTCGGAACGGGGAGCTGGGCCCACGGTCGTCGAGGTGACGGCGCGCCGGCGTCCAACGCCAAAGAAGGGACCGCGCGGGCGGTTGACGGGACCTCCTGCCCTGGCGTCCGCCACCTGGTGGTCGGCGAGGCTCAGCCGGAGTCGGACCACCTCGAGCATCCGGTGGGTGCGCTCGGTGGTGTGACAGGCTGACCCGGAGCGCCACCTTCGAGCTCACCGGGGGAGCGACGCAGTTCATCCGGGGGAGCGACGCAGCTCACCCGGGCGCTGAGCTGCACAGGGGCGGTCGCGTCCGTGAGCGAGCTGCAGCCGGCCGGGTCGCTCGCCGTGCTCCATTCGAGCCATCCACGGGTCTGCAGTTGTCGCTCGCCACAGCCGGCTACTGAAGGCAGGCTGTCGTGCCGAACACCTGAGAGCAAGGCATCTTGCGATGGATGCTGGCGCTGACCGTGCTCCAGCGCGCGCTCCGGCACAGGGTCGCCGAGCAGGACGCACGGCATGCGTGGGCGTTCGCGATCGACGCAGTCAACGTCGGTCAAGGCATGCTCATGTCCATCGGCCCGCATTAAGGGGGCAATCCGCGGGAGGGAGGTGTCGTGGAGTGGCAGGAGGAACTGGCGGTCGTGCCTGCCATGCGTGCACGACCGAGATCCCTCAGGTGACGCCGAGATCGATCGACGACCTGATCGCCCGGGCTGACGAGCTCGACACCAGCGGGGAAGCGGCACGACAGCGCTACGGCAGGAACGTCGATGCCTGACCGGCTTCGACCGTGACGGGCGACCCCGGTGGACACGCCCCCACCTGCAGCCGCGTCGTCGACCGGGCTGGACGCCAACGCGAGCAGGAGCGATCCGCAGGACAGCACCTGGCGGCCCTGCGGGATGCTGATGCTCGCGTCCCGCGGTCGGGGTCGGTCAGCGGACGGGGACCAGGGTGCCCTCGTGCACGAGCGCGACCCAGATGGTGTCGCCGGTGTGCACGACGGTGCCTGGGCAGGCGTAGTCGTTGCGGTACCAGTCGAAGACGTCGTCGTCCGGGTAGGCGTCGCCGACGACGATGGGGGGTTCGAGGACCACACCGTCAGCGGGGTTCACCCGGGTGAGCGTGCCGCCGAGGCAGTCGGTCATCCAGAGTCCGGCGGAGGTGGCCGTCAGCCCGGTCGGCAGCCGGCCGACCTCGATGCGGTGCACCAGTTCGCCGCTGGTCGCCTCGACCGCCACGAGCAGGCCCTCGGGCTGATGGCCGGTCCCCTCGATCGGGAAGCCGGCGAACCAGACCTGACCGTCGAGCGCCACCGCGCTGGACAGCAGCAGGTCGTCGGGCAGTGCGACGTCCAGCGAGGCCACCTCGCCGCTGGACGGATCGAGGACGTGCACGCGTTCGGCTCCCGCCGGGCACGGCATCGCGTCGCAGTTGCCGACGAGCCACAGATCGTCATCGACGGCGAGCAGGACGCTGGTCCGCACGGCAAGGTCACCCCGGACGCCGTCGCCCGCCTGGATCACCGTCGCGCGGTCGGTGTCGGGGTCGATGCGCCACACCCACCCCTGCTCGCCGGCGTGTTCCCCCGCCAGCCACACGGCGTCGTCGGTGGCGGCCAGGAGCAGATCGGCGCCGAGGTCGTCGAAGGTGGCCTGTGTGGCCCCGTCGTCGAGGTCGATTCTGACGATCCCGTCGAGCCTGAAGCTGACCCAGGCCTCGTCGGACTCGAGGTGCTCGGGGTCGGCGGTGTCGCCGGTGCCGGTCCGCGCCGTCCACAGCGACCCGAAGGCGACCAGGGACGAGGTCAGTTGGTCCGGCCGGTCGGTGAACGGGGCGACCTGACCGTCGGAGGTGACCCGTACGATCGACCCGTCGTCGTGGACCACGAGCAGGTCGTCGTCGTGGACGGCCAAGCCGGTCGGGGTGCCTCCGGTGGACAGCGGTGTGCCTGCCTCGTCAGGCACTGCTGCAGGTGCCGCGGGTCCGCCGCAGCCGCCGGCCGCGAGCGCCAGCAGCACGGCCAGCGTGCCGCAGCGACGACGGCGCGACCCCGGGTGAGCCGTGCGTGTGGACATCGAGATGGTCGTTGGGTCGGTCGAGGTACGAAGGAAGCGGATGCCCGTCATGTCCAGGCCTCCCGTCATGGCCCGCCGACGGCGGCGCCTGCTTCGATGGTGGCACCGCAGCCGGCCCCGCAGTACCCGGAGATGCCCCTAGCCCGTCATAGGGCGCAACGGGCGTGGGCTGTCGAAGGGTGGGCTGGTTGTGGGGTGTGAGGTGGTCGGGCTGGTCTCGGGATGGTTGGTTCGGGGTGGTCTGGGGCTGGCTGGATCGGCGGTGGGCTATTGTCGGCTGGCTGGGACGGCGGTGGGCTGTTGTCGGCTGGCTGGGTCGGGTAGTGGGTCCGCAGCCGGGTGTTCGGGAGCTTCGCAGTGGTTGGTCCTGGGTCTGGTGCCCGCTGTTTGGAGCCTGTTCCGCCGTGGGGTCGGGCGGCACCGGGGGTGTGCCTGCCGGTGGTTCTGCTTGTAGGGCCGGGCACGGTCTTTGGCGCTGGTCGTGAGCGCATGCTGCGCTCGAGTGTCGTGTGTCACCGCGAGAGGTTGGCCGCGGTGTTCAGCCGCACGATGTCCACAGTGTGGTGATCCCTGCTGTGTCCGGGTCTTGCATCGCTGCCAGACCCGTAGTAACATAGAACATGTGTTCGACACTGATGGAGGCGGCACCCGTGCAGACCCGGCAACAGCGCAGCACGGCCCCCGCCAGGGGCCGACAGTGGGGTGCGGTACTCGCCCGGGAGGCGGCGGCCGGCTACGACGCCTCCGGCGATCCCGATGTGCACCACGACCGTTGCGGCGACGCCGACGACTCCCACGCTGACCCGGTTGCCCGCCTGGATGCCTGCGCGAGCGAACTCGACGCCGCGATCGCCGCGGTGTTCGGCCTCGACCTTGATCAGCTACCTGTTGGCGCTCTCGGCGATCTGATGGTGTTCGCCTCTGCAGCTAAGGACCGACTCGAAGCTTTGCTGCTGACGGTAGTCACCGAGCAGCGTCGCCGTGCCCGCCTGCGCCGCACCGGGGAGGCCGGGAGTCAGGCTGCGGGCGGCAGCGACCCGTCCGACGGGGACGGTGGCCGCGACCAGCAGCACGACGAGCGTGATCTGCGTGAGGCGATGCGCAACCGCTGCCGGCTCGGTGCCGGCGAGGCGAAACGGGCCGAACGCAGCGCCCGTGAGCTTGAGGACAGCGCGGATGAGGTCACCCGGGCGTTGCGTGCAGGCCGCATCCGTGTCGATCATGCCCGCGTCATCACCGAGACTGCCGCGAAACTTGTCGGAGACGACCAGCGTGAGCAGCTGATCGCCGAACTGCTCGCAGCCGCCGAACGTCTCGACCCGGTCGCGCTCGGGCGCCTTGCCCGCCGACGGCTCGGTGAGATCGACCCGGAGGCTGCCTGTCGTGCCGCCCAACGCGAAGAGTCCGACCGGTACCTCAACGTGCGTCAAACCACCCGCGGGTCGGTGAGGCTCTCAGGCGAGCTGTACGGCGTGGGCGCTGAGGCGCTGCTGACCGGGCTGCGGGCCTTCGCCCGCCCCGACGCACCCGACGAGCACCGCACCGGCCCGCAGCGTCAGGCCGACGCTCTCGAGGCGCTCATCTGGGCCGGACTGGACCGGGGCACCGCCCCAACCGAACACGGCCAGCGTCCCCACCTCAACGTCCTGGTTCCCTGGCAGGCTCTGGTCGAGGGAGCAGGAACCGCCGAACTGACCCATCTTGGCCCCTACCCGTGGCAGCTGCTGCGCTATCTGCTCGACGACGCGGTCATCTCCCGCATCCTGTTCGATGCCAAAGGCACCCCCATCGAGGTCACCACCCAGACCCGCTGCGTGCCGGCCGGACTGCACCGTGCGCTGCTCGCCCGCGACCGTGGGTGCCGCTGGAAGGACTGTGACCTGCCCGCCGGCTTCTGCGATGTCGCGCACGGCGCCGTGCCCTACCGGGACGGCGGGAAACTTGGACCCGCCAACGCTGCCCTGCTGTGCCGCCGGCACCACCGCCGCTTCGACCTCGAAGGCTGGCAGATGACGATCGACGGGGATCGGGTCAACATCAGCCCACCCCCGCAACCCTCCAGCCACACCACCACCATCAGCCCAAACCACCAGCCCGGCGCACCCCCCAACCGGAAACCCGGGACACAACCCAGGCGGCCCTCGACGCCGCCCACCACACCCCCCCTCTTCTAACCCCGACCTGGGCAGGCCGCAACCACCCGATGGCTGCGGCCTGCCCAGACTGCCCGCAGACCCGGTGTTTGCGGCCGACCCAGCCCTCGCGGGGTCGGTAGACGAGGTCGTCGCCGAAGATCACCCCGACCTCGTC
>SLLJ01000228.1 GCA_007134165.1 Nitriliruptoraceae bacterium
GCCCCCGGTTCGCCCTACCGCCAGCCCGTGGGGCGTGGCGGACCGGGCGCTGGCCCCGGGGGACCCCCCGCAGGCCAGCCCCCGGTTCGCCCTACCGCCAGCCCGTGGGGCGTGGCGGACCGGGCGCTGGCCCCGGGGGACCCCCCGCAGGCCGCGGTGGTCCGGGCGGCCCGGGCGGACCGGGTGGCCCCAGCGGACCGGCCGGTAAGCGGCGCCGCAAGAAGCGGGAGAAGCAGAGCCCGCAGGAGCAGGAGCTCTCGCGCGGCCCGATGCGGCGCGACCTGCCGCTCGAGGAGCAGATCTCCGTCGAGCGCGTCGAGGTGCTGTCGGGGATCACGGTCGGTGAGCTCGCTGACAAGCTCGGGGTTCCGGGTGCGGCCCTGGTCAAGAAGCTGTTCGAGATGGGCGAGATGGCCACCGTCCAGCAGACCCTGCCCGACGACACCGTCGAGATCATCTGCGCCGACCTCGGCGTCGAGGTCTACTTCATGTCCGAGGAGGAACTCGAGTTCGGGATCGAGGCGCCGGAGGACCCCGTAGCGCTCGAGTCCCGGCCACCGGTCATCACCGTGCTCGGTCACGTCGACCACGGCAAGACGTTGCTGCTCGATGCGATCCGCCTCACCGACGTGGTGTCCACCGAGGCCGGGGGGATCACCCAGCACATCGGTGCCTACCAGATCACCAAGGACGGCCGGCCGATCACCTTCATCGACACCCCCGGCCACGAAGCGTTCACGGCGATGCGGGCGCGTGGCGCGCAGGTGACCGATGTGGCCATTCTCGTGGTCGCCGCCAACGACGGGGTGATGCCCCAGACCCGCGAGGCCATCGACCACGCCAAGGCGGCCGAGGTGCCGGTGGTGGTGGCGATCAACAAGATCGACCTCGAGGCGGCCGACCCGATCCGGGTCAAGACCCAACTCACCGAGTACGACCTCGTCGCCGAGGATTTCGGGGGCGACGTACCGATGGTCGAGGTCTCCGCCAAGCAACGGATCGGGCTCGAGGAGTTGCTCGAGGTCGTGCTGCTGCAGGCCGACCTGCTCGAACTCAGCGCCAACCCCAACAAGGATGCCCGTGGGCGGGTGGTGGAGGCCAACCTCGACCGCGGCCGGGGGCCCGTGGCAACGGTGCTGGTGCAGGCCGGCACCCTTCGTCGGGGTGACGTGCTGGTTGCCGGCACCGCTGACGGCAAGATCCGGGCGATGTTCGACGAGAACGGCCAGCCCGTCGACGAGGCCCCGCCGGCCCGCCCGGTGCAGGTCATCGGCCTCAATGAGGTCCCCGAGGCTGGCGACGAGTTCCGGGTCGTGGACGCCGAGCGCTTCGCGCGCGACGTCGCCGAGCGTCGAGCCGCGCGCGAACGGCGCAAGGAGCTCGCCGAGCGGCGGCCCACGACCCTCGAGGAGTTCACCTCGGCGGTACAGGCCGGAGGCAAGGCCACCCTCAACGTCATCATCAAGGCTGACGTGTCCGGCTCCGCCGAGGCACTCGAGGACGCTCTGCTCAAGCTCGAGCTCGACGAGGTCCAGATCCGTGTCGTGAGCAAGGGGGTCGGCGCCATCTCCCAGGGCGACGTGCGGCTCGCCGAGGCTTCGGACGCGATCATCGTGGCGTTCAACGTCCGGCCCGGTGCCAACGCCCGTGAGGAGATCGACCGCTCCGGGGTCGACGTGCGCAGCTACCGGATCATCTACGAGGCCATCGAGGACATCCAACTCGCGCTCAAGGGCATGCTGGCCCCCGAGTTCCGCGAGCAGGTGATCGGCGAGGCCGAAGTCCGCGAGGTGTTCAAGGTCCCCCGGGTCGGCTTCGTGTTCGGCTGCATGGTCACCCGGGGCGAGGTCCGGCGCGACGCCGGGGTGCGCGTGATCCGCGAGGGTGTCGTGATCGCCGAGGACAAGATGTCCTCCCTGCGCCGCTTCAAGGAGGATGCCAAGGAGGTCCGTGAGGGCTTCGAGTGCGGGATCGGGCTCGAGAAGTTCCAGGACGTCAAGGAGGGTGACGTCATCGAGGCCTTCGAAACCGTCGAGGTCGATCGCGACTGACCGCCCGGCACGAGGGCACGAGGAGGACGCGGTGGCCGACTCCGCAACGGTGCACCACGCGGTGGTCCGGATCGACCTGCACCTGCCCGATGCGGACAGCCTCAAGGACAAGCGCTCCGTCGTGCAGCGGGCACTGACCCGGTTGCGCGACGACCTCGGCTGCTCGGCCGCCGAGGTCGGGGCCCAGGACCGCTGGCGCCGCGCCGTGCTCGGCGTCGCGGTGGTGGCCTCCACCCACGCCGGCGTCGAACGGGTCCTGCACCGTTGCACCGCCATCCTCGAACGTGATCCGAGAGTCGAGGTGATCGGCCTGCACGACGAGGTCGGCACCCTCGTGGTCGAGGGACCCGGCCTGTCGCACCTGACCCACCTGCTGACCTCTGAGGAGTGACCGTGGCCCGCAAGCGCAACCCCCGTACCGACCGGCTCGTGCGTGACGCGCTGGCCGACCTGCTCGCGTCCGAGGTCGCTGATCCGCGGCTCGCGCTGGTGTCGATCACCGAGGTGGATGTCACCCCCGACCACGACGTCGCCACCATCTACTACCTCAACGTCGACCCGAGCCTGGTCTCCCGGGATCCGCGCCGCAGCGGCGGTGACCGGCCGCGTTCGGTCGAGGAGGTGCAGGCGGGCTTCGAGGCTGCGACCCCGCGGCTGCGTTCGATGCTGGGCAGCCGGGTGCGCCTGCGCACCACCCCTGAGCTGCGCTTCCGTCCCGACCCGGTCGCGGAGCAGGCCGGACGAGTCGAGTCGCTGTTGCGTGAGATGCGACCACCGGAGGACGTGCCGGTCGACGACGAGGTCGCCGCCGACCCGGAGTCCGAGCGCGCATCCGGCGACGCCGAATCCCCATGAGCACCTCGCTGCCCTGGCTCCAGGACCAACCGGACGGTCTGCGAGACCTGCCGGAAGGTCGCCTCGACGCTGCGGCCCGCATCCTGCGTGACGCTGCCGGTGCGGGCCAGCGGATCGTGCTCGCCGGCCACATCGGTCCCGACGCCGACGCGTTGGGCTCCGTGCTCGCGCTCCACGAGGTGCTCCAGGGCCTCGGCGCCCGATCGCTGCCGGTGATCGGCGAATCGCCGCTGTCCGTGCCGGCGAACCTGGCCTGGCTGCCGCATGCCACGCGGCTGGTCGGTGCCGACGCACTGCCCGACCGTGACGAACTCGAGATCCTGGTCACCCTCGACGCGGCCAGCCCCGATCGGCTCGGCGCCGTCACGGCGCTGCTCGACGGACCCGCCACGGTGGTGATGGTCGACCACCACGCCAGCGGGCAGCCCTTCGGTGACCTGGCGCTGGTTGCGCCCGGCGCGGCCTCCACGACCCAGGTGCTGGCTGCGCTCATCGCGCGGATGGGTGTGGCGCTGACGCCGAGCATGGCGACCTGCCTGTACGCGGGTCTGGTCGCCGACACCGGACGCTTCGGCTACTCCTCGTCCGACGGCTCGACGCTGCGCCTGGCCGGGGAGCTCGTCGATGCGGGAGCCGACCACGTCCAGGTGCACCGCCGGCTGTTCGCGACCCGGACCCTGGCCGAACTCGACCTACTCGCCGCGGCGCTGGGCCGCCTGCGCTTCCTCCCCGAGCACCGACTGGTGCACACCCACGTCACCGCGCGGGAGTTGGCGGCCAGCGGAGCCAATGGGGAGGCCACCGAACACCTCGTTGACGTCGTGCGCTGGGCGGACGTCGCCGAGGTGACCCTGGTCGCCAAGCCGGGACCCGACGATACCTGGCGGGTCTCGCTGCGCTCCGAGGGTGGGGTCGACGTGGGACGGCTCGCGGGCCGGTTCGGCGGGGGAGGCCACCAGCGGGCGGCGGGTTTCACCCGCGCCGGACAGGTCAAGGACGTCGTCGCCGAGGTGGTGGCTGCGCTCGGGGAGCGCTGAGGTGGGCCGCCGGCGACGACGCAGCGACGATCTCGGCGGGGTGCTGGTGCTGGACAAGCCGGCCGGTCCGACCTCCCACGACGTGGTCGCTCAGGTGCGCCGCGCGGCCGGACAGCACCGCGTGGGCCACACCGGCACCCTCGACCCTGCGGCCACCGGGGTGCTGGTGGTGTGCCTGGGTCGGGCCACCCGGCTGGTGCCGTTCCTGCAGGCGGGCAACAAGACCTATGAGGCTCGGCTGGTGCTCGGTGTGGAGACCGACAGTCAGGATGCGGATGGTGTCGTGGTCGCCCGCCGGGACGCCAGCCACATCGACGAGCACCGGCTGTGCGAGGTCTTGACCCGCTTCCAGGGCGAGATCGAGCAGGTGCCTCCGATGGTCTCGGCGGTGCAGATCGACGGCCAGCGGCTCCACGAGTTGGCCCGCCGCGGCATCGAAGTCGACCGCCCGGCCCGGCAGGTCACGATCCACGATCTGGTGCTCGACGGGTTCACGCCTGGCGAGCACCCGCAGGCCAGCTTCCTGGTGACCTGCTCGGCGGGGACCTACGTGCGCACGCTGGCCCATGACGTGGGCCGGGAGCTCGGAGTGGGCGCGAGCCTCACCGCGCTGCGCCGCGTCGCCAACGGCCCCTTCGGCCTGGCCGACGCCCACGATCCGGGGGAGCTGGTCCCGAACGATCGTGCCGGCGTGGCGCGTCGCTGCCTGACACCGGCCGAGGCGGTCGGTCGCTGCCTGCCCCGCCTCGAGGTGGATGACGCCGTGCGCGCGCGGCGCCTGGCGCAGGGAGGCCGGCTCGAAGCGCCCCCCGGGCCCGGGACGTACGCGGTCTTCCACGGGGCGCGGCTGCTCGGCGTGTACGACGGTGATGATGGGCGTTCCGCACTGGTCTGGACCCGGCCCGAGGAGCTCGGCCCCGCCGCGGCGGCCGATCCGACCCCCGATCAGGCAGGCTGATGTGAACGAACCCCCCGAGCCCGTGCCCTGCGTGCGCGGCACCGAGCAGATCGACCCGACCCCGTCGGTGGTGACGATCGGCAACTTCGACGGGGTGCACCGCGGGCATCAGGTGCTGCTGCGGCGCACGGTCGACGCGGCCACGGCCCGGGGACTGCGCTCGGTGGCGGTGACCTTCGACCCGCACCCGATGGCGCTGCTGCGCCCCGAGCTGGCTCCCCCCCTCCTGCAGACGGTCGACGAGCGCTGCCATCAGCTGCGGGCGGCCGGTGCGGACCTCGTGCTCGTGCTGCCCTTCACCCGGGAGCTGGCCGCGCTGACGCCGGCCGCTTTCGTCGAGCGGGTGCTGGCCGGTCCCCTCCAGGCCCGGCGCGTGGTGGTCGGCACCAACTTCCGATTCGGGCACCGGGCCGCGGGCAACGTCGTGACCCTGGTGGAGGAGGGCGAGCAGCACGGGTTCGAGGTCGAGGCGGTCACCCTGCTCGAGCTCGGCGGGGTGACGATCTCCTCCTCGGCGGTGCGTGAGCACCTGCAGGCCGGCGACGTCGGTTGGGTGGGGCTGGCCCTGGGTCGTCCGCCGCGGATCGCGGGCACCGTGGTCCGCGGCGACGCGCGGGGACGTGCGATCGGCTTCCCGACCGCCAACCTCGACGTCCCCAACGGGCTCGTGCTGCCCGCCGACGGGGTCTACGCCGGCTACGCCGAACTCGCCGGTGCCCGGCATCCGGCGGTGGTCAACGTCGGGGTCCGGCCCACCTTCGAAGGGCAGCGTCGCACGGTGGAGGCGCACCTGCTCGACCTCGACCTGGACCTCTACGGCCGGCAGCTCGGCCTCGCCCTCGAGTACCGCATCCGCGGCGAGCGGCGTTTCGACGGCGTCGAGGCGTTGGTGGCGCAGATCGCCGTCGACGCGGCCCGCTCACGTGAGCTGCTGGCCTGATCGGACAGGACCAACGCTTGGCGTCGGACCGCATCGTGTGTCACACTCCGTCGTCGGCCCGCACGGGTCGATGTCACCGTGCCCGCTCGGGCGTCGGGCTCCCGGTTGCCGCGCAACGGACGTCGTGCCGCGTGCGTGTCCCGGACCCCACGGTGGACGCCACCCGGCGCCACCGGCCCGGCGATGCAGGGCCCGCCACGACAGGAGCGCCACCTTGGCCGCCGTACTGCCCGACGACAAGCAGGAGATCATCGCCCGCTTCGCCCGCAACGAGGGTGACACCGGGTCTCCGGAGGTACAGATCGCGCTGCTGACCAAGCGCATCAGCCACCTCACCGAGCACCTCAAGGTGCACAAGCACGACCACCACACCCGTCGTGGTCTGCTGATGCTGGTCGGCCAGCGGCGCCGGCTGCTCAACTACCTCATGGACCGGGACATCGCCCGGTACCGCTCGCTGCTCACGGAGCTCGAACTGCGGCGCTGAGCGATGTTCCCCTGCCGGGGTCCGTGGACCCCGGCGCCAACCACCCGACGCGCCCGACGTCGGTCGTCAGTGGAGACGCCTCGAGCTGCGACTCGAGCCGTGCCCACTGATGTGCCGGCCCCGGTCCCCGCGTCACCCGGGCCGCCCGACGATCGGTGTGGCCCCCGACCCGAACCAGGAGGCCCACCGTGGGCAAGCTCGGCATCCACGAGCACACCGTCGAGATCGACGGCAAGTATCTGACCTTCGAAGCCGGCACGCTGGCCGCCCAGGCCGGCGGGGCGGTGGTCACCAGCCTCGGTGACACCAAGGTTCTGAGCACGACCACCGCGTCGCGCGACCCCAAGGATTTCCTGCCCTTCTTCCCCCTCACGATCGAGGTGGAGGAGCGCATGTATGCCACCGGCCGGATCCCCGGCTCCTTCTTCAAGCGTGAGGGCCGGCCCTCCGAGAACGCCATCCTCGTGTGCCGGCTCACCGACCGGCCACTGCGCCCGACCTTCGCCGAGGGTCTGCGCAACGAGGTCCAGGTCGTCAACACCATCATCCAGACCACCCAGTTCGACCCCTACGACGTCGTGGCGATGAACGGCTCGTCGCTGTCGACCATGCTCTCGGGGCTGCCCTTCGCCGGGCCGGTTGCCGCGGTGCGCTACGCGATGCTGCGCGACGGCTCGTGGGTCGCCTTCCCCTCCTTCGAGGAGCTCGAGGAGGAGGGCGTGTTCAACATGGTCATCTCCGGGCGCGTCGAGGACGACGGCGAGGTGGCGATCCTCATGATCGAGGCCGAGGCCACTCCCGACGCCTGGATCAAGGTCGACATGGGCGCGCCCGCACCCACGGAGCAGGTCGTGGGCGAGGCCATCGAGGCCGTCAAGCCCCTCATCCGCCAGCTGTGCGAGGCGCAGCAGGCCTTCGTCGATGAGGTGGGCATCCGCGACGCTGGTGAGTTCCCGCTGTTCCTCGACTACACCGAAGAGGTCTTCGAGCAGGTCTTCGCCGCCGCTGCCGGTCCGGTCGAGGACGTCTACCGCCGCTCGGAGCTCGGCAAGGCCGAGAAGGACGACGCGGTCGGTCAGATCAAGGCCGACGCCGTCGCCCAGGTCGTCGCCGAAGGTCCCGCCGACCTCGACGAGGAGGCCCGGGCCAAGCAGGCCGCCGAGGCCTTCCGTGCCACCGAGAAGAAGGTCGTGCGCCGCCTGATCGTCGACGAGGGCTTCCGGGTCGACGGCCGCGGGGTCGCCGACCTGCGGTCGATCTCGGCCGAGGTCCAGGTGCTGCCGCGCACCCACGGCTCGGCGCTGTTCCAGCGCGGCGAGACCCAGGTGATGTCGGTGCTGTCGCTGGGCACCACCCGGGACGGCCAGCGCCTCGACACCCTCGATCCGTCCGACGAGAAGCTCTTCCTGCACCATTACAACATGCCGCCCTACGCGACCGGCGAGGCCGGCCGGGTTGGCAGCCCCAAGCGTCGCGAGATCGGGCACGGTGCGCTCGCCGAGCGCTCCCTCATCCCGGTGCTGCCCGACCAGGACGCCTGGCCGTATGCGATGCGGCTGGTCTCCGACGTGCTCAGCTCGAACGGCTCGACCTCGATGGGCTCGGTGTGCGCGGCCTCGATGGCACTGATGGACGGCGGGGTCCCGACCCACGCTCCGGTGTCGGGGATCGCCATGGGCCTGGTGTACGAGAACGACAAGTACACCACGCTCACCGACATCCAGGGGGTGGAGGACTTCTTCGGCGACATGGACTTCAAGGTCGCCGGTCCGAAGGAGTTCATCACCGCGTTGCAGCTGGACACCAAGCTCGCCGGGATCCCCGCGCAGGTGCTCCAAGACGCCCTGCTGCAGGCCCGTGACGCGCGCCTCGAGATCCTCGAGGTCATGAACGCGGCCATCGCCGAACCGCGCGACGAGGTCGCCGAAGGGGCACCTCGCGTCGAGGTGGTGCACATCCCCCAGGACAAGATCGGGTCGGTCATCGGTCCGCGCGGCGCGATCATCAAGGAGCTGGTGGAGGTCACCGGGGCCCAGATCGACGTCGACGAGGAGGGTGGTCGAGGCGTGGTCAAGATCTACGCGACCTCGGGCGCACAGGCCCGTGACGCACTCGATCGCATCAACGCCATCGCCAACCCGCAACTGCCCGAGAAGGGCGAGCGCTACAACGCCACCGTGGTCAAGACCGTGGACTTCGGCGCCTTCGTGTCGCTGACCCCTGGGACCGACGGGCTGCTGCACATCTCGGAGCTCTCCAAGAAGGTCGGTCGGCGCCTCGACCACGCCGAGGAGGCCGTCGAGGTCGGCGAGAACGTGCTCGTCGAGGTCAAGGACGTGCTCGACGGGGGCCGCAAGTTCAAGCTCGAGTACGTCGGTGAGAAGGCCGAGCGCAGCGACGACGAGGGCAGCCGTCCCCGCGGCGAGCGCTCACGTGGCGGTGGCGAGCGTTCCCGTGGGGGCCGGGATCGGGGCGAGCGTCCGGAGCGCAGCGAGCGTTCCGAGCCCGCCGCGCCCGCCGAGTCCGCCGCGCCCGCCGAGTCCGCCGCGCCCGCCGAGCGCTCCGAGCGCTCCGAGCGGGGCGGCGCCGGTCGCGAGCGCACCCGCACCCGGGTGCGTAGCCGCTCCCGCGACCGGGAGTGACTCATCCGCCGGGCGGTGGATCCCACCGCCCGGCAACCACGGATCGGACGGCGGTGGACGAGCAGCTCACACGGCTGGCTTCGGGACTCACGGTGGTGTCCGAGCGCGTCCCAGCGGTGCGGTCGGTCACGCTCGGCATGTGGGTCGCGGTCGGCTCGCGAGACGAGTCCCCCGAGCAGTCGGGATGCTCGCACTTCCTGGAGCACCTGCTGTTCAAGGGCACCTCGACCCGTTCCGCGCGGGCCATCGCCGAGGCGCTCGACGCGGTCGGTGGCGAGCTCAACGCCTTCACCTCCAAGGAGGTGACCTGCTTCCACGCGCGGGTGCTCGACCAGGATCTGCCGCTGGCCTTCGAGGTACTCGCCGACCTGCTCGTCGATGCGCGCAACGCGCCCGACGACGTCGAGGCCGAACGCCAGGTCGTGCTCTCCGAGCTCGACATCCACCACGACACGCCCGACGACCTCGTCCACACCGACTTCGCTCGAGCGGTACTGCGTGAACACCCGCTGGCGGCCGAGACCCTCGGATCGCTGGCCTCGATCGAGCGGCTCGACCGCGACACCATCGACGCCTACTACCGGGAGCACTACCGGCCGGGCAGCGTGGTGGTCGCGGCGGCCGGGAACCTCGAGCACGACCGGCTCGTCACGCTCGCCGATCAGCTGCTGGGTGACCTCGGCCGACCGGGCGGTTCGACGCCGCGGCGCCGGCCCCCGCAGCGGTTTGGGCGCGGCGAGGTCATCGTGCGCTCGCGGCCGACCGAGCAGGCCCATGTGGTGCTCGGGGTCCCCGGTCTCGCGCAGACCCACGACGATCGCTGGGCGCTCCGGGTGCTCGACACCCTGCTCGGCGGCGGGATGTCCTCCCGGCTGTTCCAGGTGATCCGTGAGGAACACGGGCTGGCCTACGCGACCTACAGCTACGCCTCCTCCTACACCGACGGCGGGCTGCTCGGGGCGTATGTCGGCACCGCCCCGGGCAAGGTCGACGACGTGTT
Organism: Nitriliruptoraceae bacterium; assembly: GCA_007134165.1. Taxonomy (GTDB): domain Bacteria; phylum Actinomycetota; class Nitriliruptoria; order Nitriliruptorales; family Nitriliruptoraceae; genus SKJO01. Next base: position 9,971 of record SLLJ01000228.1, read on the forward strand.
GGGTCTGCTGCGCCGGGAGCTCGACCGCGTCGCCGACGACGTCACGGCCGCGGAGGTCGACCGCGCCAGGGGGGCGCTGACCGGCGGATTGGTGCTGTCCTGGGAGGACACCGGCTCCCGGATGGCCCGTCTCGGCCGTCAGGTGGCCACCGGGATGCCGATCACCGGGATCAACGAGGCGCTCGAACGCGTCGGTGCGGTCAGCCAGGCGGACGTGCGGCGGGTCGCAGAGCGGCTGCTCTCGCAGCCCCGTGACCTCGCCGTGGTGGGACCGTTCGACCCGGAGGACCACGAGCGCTTCGCGCCGGTCGTCGGACCGGGCGGCTGAGCCCTCACGCTGGTCATCGGGCCGGGGGCAGCAGCTTGCCCGGGTTGAGGATGCCGTCGGGATCCAGCGCCGTCTTCACCGCCCGCAGTGCGGCCAGTCCGACCTCGCCCACCTCGTCGTGCATCCAGGGACGGTGGTCGAGCCCGACGGCATGGTGGTGGGTGATGGTCCCGCCGGCGGCCACGATCGCATCGCCGGTGGCCCGCTTGACCGCCTGCCACTGTTCGAGCTCACGTCCGGTGTCCTGCCGGGCGAGCCAGGTCAGGTACAGCGACGCGCCGCTCGGGTAGAGGTGCGAGACGTGGGTCAGTAGCAGCGGCGGAGTGCCCCGCTCGCGCAGGGTCGTGCGCACCGCAGTGCGCACCGCCTGGTAGAGCCCGCCCAGCCGTGACCAGCTCGTCGCGGTCTCCAGGGTGTCGACCAGGACGCCGCGGTCGAGCAGTTCGTCGCGCAGGTAGGGGCCGTCGAACCGGCCCGCAGCCCAGGCGCGGCCCGCCGGGGCGCCGATGGGCACGGTGCGCCGGCTGGCCAGGGTCTTCTCGGTCAGCCGACGCCGTCGACGCACCTGCTCGCGGCTGCCCTCCCAGCCGAGGATGAGCAGGCAGGGGGTGCCAAGCCCGCGGACCCGCAGGTAGCGCTGGAGTGCGGTGCCCTGCCATCCGCTGGCCTGCGCCAGCATCGCTCGCGTTTCGTCCTCGTCGGACAGCCGGATGACGTCGGCGGTGGCGCCCGCCTGCGTCAGGGCGCGCAGTGTGGCCGCGCCGCTCGCGAACGAGGGGGCGACGTGGGCGGTGAACTGCTCGAGCTGCGGAGCGGGGCGCACCCGCACCGTCACCTCGGTGAGTACCCCCAGGATCCCTTCGCTGCCGAGCAGCAGTGCGCGAAGGTCGGGACCGGCGGCGCTGCGCGCACCATGCTCGACGCGCAGTTCCCCGATCGGGGTGGCGCAGCGCAGCCCCGCGACCAGCTCGTCGATGCGGCCGTAGCCGGAGGATGCCTGTCCCGAGGAGCGTGTGGCCACCGCTCCACCCAGGGACAGGTAGGCGTAGCTCTGGGGGAAGTGACCGAGGGTGAACCCGCGCTCGCGCAAGGCCGCCTCCGCGGCGGGTCCGCGCACCCCGGCGCCGAAGGTGGCCAGCCCCGCGGTCTCGTCGAGGTCGATCAGCGCATCCAGCCGGCCGAGGTCGAGGGTGACGAGCGCGGCGAATCCTCCCCGCTCGGGTTCGACGCCTCCCACCACCGAGGTGCCGCCCCCGAAGGGCACGACCGCCAGGCGGTGTTCGGCGCAGCGTTCGAGCACCCGTGCCACCTCGCCGTGGTCGTGCGGGCTGACCACCACGTCCGGGGCGGCCAGCGCATCACCCCGCCGTCGTCGCAGCAGATCGGGCGTGGAGCGCCCTCCGGCATGCTCGACTCGGGTGCGGTGGTCGTCACGCACGTGGTCGGCCCCCACCACCTCCACCAGCGCGCGACGTTGCGTCGGCGTGAGGGCGCTTGGCCGGACCCGGACTTCGGCGAGGCCCACTGGACGGTGGTCGCCGTTCAGCGGGCCGAGCTCGCGCTCGAGCAGCGCCCGGGCGGCAGGCGGCAGGCCGTGCCGACGGGCGGGATCGCCCCAGCCGTGCCACACCATCGGCTCGGACGGGGGTGTCAGCTGGGTGGAGCGTGCGCCGGCGGGCATCGGGCAGGCCTGTCGTGGCGAGGTGGTATTTCGAACACTCGGACAGCAGATATCGTAGTGTATGAATGGGAGGTGCCGGATGCAGCGCTCCAGTCGTGAGGAGGTCCTCGACGCCGTCGTGGCCAGCGTCGAGGCGATCGGGGTGCGGCGCACCACCATGGCCGAGGTCGCGCGGCGGGCGGGGATGTCGCGTTCGACGCTCTACACCCACTTCTCCGACGTCACCGAGGCCACCGCCGCGGCGCTGACCCGCGAGCTCGTGACCCTGGTCGCCGAGGTCCTCGCCGAGGCCGAGTCCACCCGGGGGAGCGGCCGCGAACAACTGGTCGCCACCGCGATCCGGTTCGCGGCCGTGGTGCCCGACCAGCCCCTGATCGAGCGGATCCTCGAACTCGACGGGGAGCTGCTCGTGCCCTACCTCGTCCAGCGACTCGGCTCTTCGCAGCGGGCCATCCTCGACACGGTCGCCGACCTCGTCCGGTCGGGCCAGCGCGACGCATCGGTCCGCGAGGGGGACCCGGCGGTGCTCGCCTTCTCGGTGTTCCTGCTCGTCCAGTCGTTCGTCGTCTCCGCCCGGATCGCCGAGTCCGAGTTCGGCCGTGAGACGGCCCACGCCGAGCTTGCCCACCTGCTCGACGCGTGCCTGCGTCCGGAGTCGGTGGCGACCAGGGAGGCAGCCAGATGACGGCTGGACCCACGCTCCCGTCCACGGTCACCTCGGGCCGCAAGGCCTCCTCCCTGGACCGCGCCCGGCGGCAGCGGGAACTCGAGGACCTCGCCGGGGGCCGCGAGGTCGACCTCGCGGTCATCGGGGGCGGCATCACCGGCGCCTACGTCGCTCTTGACGCCGCCACCCGGGGGTTCTCGGTGGCGCTGCTCGAGCGGTACGACCTGGCCCACGGCACCAGCCGGTGGTCCTCGAAGCTGGTCCACGGCGGCCTGCGCTACCTGGCGCACGGCGAGTTCGGCCTCGCCTACGAGAGCGCGGTGGAGCGCGGCATCCTGATGGAGCGCACGGCCCCGCACCTGACCCGTGCCCTGGCGATGCTGGTGCCGGTGGGTGCCCCGATGGGCTGGGGGCAGGCGGCGCTCACGAGCCTGGGCTTCGTCCTGGCCGACGGGCTGCGGGCCTCGGCGGGAACCCGCCGTCAAACCCTGCCCCACCCGGGCTGGATCAGCGCGCAGGAGGCCCGGCTGCTGGTCCCGGCGCTGCACGGCGCCCGGGTCCGGGGAGCCGTGCGAACCTGGGACGGGCAGCTGCTCGACGACGCGCGGCTGGTCATCACGGTCGCCCGCACCGCCGCCGCCTTCGGTGCCCGCATCCTCACCCGGTGCGAGGTGACGGCGATCGACGGACGGGACCTGTACGTGCATGACGGGGTGGATGGCGGGCAACGGCTCATCCGGGCTCGGGCGGTGGTCAACGCCACCGGCGTGTGGGCCGACCGGCTGCACCCCGAGGTCCGGCTGCGCCCGTCGAAGGGCGCCCACGTGCTGGTGCGTCCCGAGGCGCTCGGCCGGCCGGCCGCGGCGCTCACGGTCCCGGTGGCCGAGCAGCCCGGGCGGTACGTGTTCGCGTTGCCCCAGGCCGAGGGTCCCGTGCTGCTCGGGCTGACCGACGATGCGGTGGACGCCGTCACCGAAGAGCCGACCGTCGACGACGACGAGCAGACGTTCCTGCTCGCGGCGGTCAGCGCGGCCCTGCAGGTCCCGCTGGGCCCCGAGGACGTGGTGGGCTCGTTCGCGGGTCTGCGTCCGCTGTTGGCCGGCGGCGATGCGCGCACCGCCGACCTGTCGCGCGCGCACGCGGTCATCGAGGGCCGCGACGGTCTGCTCACGCTGGTCGGGGGCAAGCTGACCACGGCTCGCCGCATGGCCGCCGACGTCGTCGACCGGCTGGTCGGCCGGGAGGGATGGGCGAGGCGACCCTGCGTCACCGCCGCGCAGCCGCTGGTCGGGGCGCTGCCCCGGGCCCGGCTGGCCGCCCTCGAGGCTCCACGGGGGCTGGTGGCCCGCTACGGCGCCGAGGCCGTCGAGGTGGCCGCGCGGCTGGCCGTGGAACCGGAGCTGGCCGCCAGGGTCCTCGATGATCGCGGGGAACGGCTCGTCGATCTGGTCTGGGCGATGGAGCACGAGGGTGCGTTCACGGTGGAGGATCTGCTCGACCGGCGTCTGCGTCTGGGGATCGTTCCCGAGGCTCGCCGCCGGGCCCGGCCCGTTGCCGAGGCGGTGCTCGCGGCGAGTCCTGGGTGAATGGGCCCGGGTGAATGGGCCCGGGTGAGTGGGCCCGGGTGAATGGGCCCGGGTGAATGGGCCCGGGTGAATGGGCCCGGGTGGCCAGCTGTCCAGGGCCCGCCCCGCTAAGGTCGTCGACGATCGCGGGAAGGACGTGGGATGCGGATCGCGGTGATCGGTGCCGCCGGGCGGATGGGTGCCGAGGTGTGCCGCGCGGTGGCGGGAAGTGACGACCTCGAACTGCTCGCCGCGGTCGACCCCATGGCTGCGGGCCGGACGCTTCGTGAGGTGGCCGGGCTCGAGGGTGCTGAGGCCGAGCTGCGCATCGCGGCCGATCTCGACGCGCTGAGCGCCGCTGGCGTTGAGGTTGCGGTCGAGTTCAGCGGTCCGGCGTCGGTCGGGGCCAACCTGAGCTGGCTACTCGAGCACGGCATCCATGCCGTGGTCGGTGCGACCGGGATCTCGGCCGCCGACCTCGAGACGGCCCGTCAGCGGGCGGCGACCGGCCCGGCCAACGCCCTGATCGCGCCCAACTTCGCCATCGGCGCGGTGCTTCTGATGCGCTTCGCCGCCGAGGCCGCCCGCCATCTCCCGCACGTCGAGATCATCGAACTGCACCACGACCGCAAGATCGATGCACCCTCCGGCACGGCCCTGCGCACCGCCGAGCTGATCGCCGAGGCGCATGAGCCGGTGCCTGACCCGCCCCGGGGCGACGAGGCGCACCCCGGTGCTCGCGGTGCGGTCCACCACGGGGTGCACGTGCACAGCGTGCGCCTGCCCGGGCTCGTCGCGCATCAGGAGGTCGTGCTCGGCGGCCTCGGGCAGACGCTCACGCTGCGCCACGACTCTCTGGACCGCAGCTCGTTCATGCCCGGCGTGCTGCTCGCCTGCCGACGGGTTCCCGAGCTCGATGGCCTGGTCGTCGGGCTCGAGCACCTGCTGTGAGTCGCTGGGCGGCGCGGCTCATCCCGGGGCGCGTCGCAGCGTGAAGCGGTCGAGGTCCCGGGCGACGGTCAGGTCGAGTTGCGGGGCGGCCGCACGAGCCTCGGCCTCGTGGGCGGTGAGTTCGGCGTAGCGCGGGGAGAGGTGGGTCAGCACCACCCGGTGGGCGCCCGCATCCTGGGCCAGACGGGCCGCCTGCCCGGCCGTGAGGTGACCGGCGACCTCGGCGATGTCGCGCTCGGCTTCCAGGAACGTGGCCTCGATCAGCAGCAGGTCCACTTCGGCGGCCAACTGAAGCGCTCCGTCGCAGCGGCGGGTGTCCATCACCACCGCGATGCGCTGGCCACGCCGAGGGACGGCCACCTGCTCGAGGTGGATCGTGCGGCCGGCGCGGCGCAGACGGCCCTCGCGCCGCAGTCGTTCTCGGTCGGGGCCGTGGACCTCGAGGGCATCGAGCCGCTCGGGCAGCATCCGCCAGCCGTCGGGCTCTTCGAACCGCCAGCCCAGGGTCGGGATGCGGTGGGACAGTTCCGCCGCCCGGATGCGCAGGTCACGCAGGGTGTCGCTGGCGACGGCACCCGGACCGGTCGCACGCAGCCGGACGTCGGTCACGTCTTCATAGGCCGATGCGTGGCGCAGACGAGCCACGAACGGTGCGGCTGCGTGCGGATGGTGGACCTCGACCGGTCGACGAATCCCGTCCAGGGAGCGGCGCTGCAGCACCCCGGGCAGGCCCAGGCAGTGATCGCCGTGGGCGTGGGTGATGAACACCGCGTCGATCGATCCGGACGGCACACCGGCCAACGTCAGCTGACGCTGGGTGCCCTCACCGGGATCGAGCAGCAGGCCGAGCCCGTCGAAGCGCAGCAGGGCACCGTGGTGGGCACGAGTGCGCGTGGGCACCTGGCTTGAGGTGCCGAGCACGATGAGTTCGCGCGTCGACACGGGGGAGGACTCCGTGGTCGCAGGCCGCGACCGTAGCGCAGCCGACTCGTCGGGTGGCCCCATCCTCACGATCGCGGCAGTGAGCCGCTAGCGTTCGGAATCCGGCCGAGGGTCGGCCGGCCATGGCGCACGTGGGTGGGTGCGCGACCCGTGAGGACAATCCGTCGTCGACCCTTCGGGGGTACGGCGGCCCCGGAGCGGGGGAGGAGGCCATCGTGACCGACGACCGCTACCTCGACGCACTGCGGCGCTTCACCGGCGACCTACGCATGATGCAGCAGGTGTTCGCCTCGATGCAGCAGCGCGGCGAGGAGATCGCAGAACCCCACTACCGCATCCTGCTCACGGCCCACCTCGACGGTCGTGACCTCGCGGGTGCGCAGGAGATTCTCGCGCAGATGCAGGCCGCGGGCATCGAGGCCGACCCCGAGGTCCGCTGGGACGTCGCGCTGGCCACTGGACGTGCCGGGCGCACCGAGGAGGCGCTCGCGCAGCTCGATCAGCTCCACGAGCAGGGACAGCAGCCCGACGAGCGTCGCGCGCCGGGCGTGCTGGGGTTGTACCTGGTCGCCGGACGGTTCCCGGCGGCACGCGCGATCGTGCGTCAGATGTCGCAGCGCGGACAGGCGGCCTCCGACGCGGACTATGAGCGCATGCTGCGAGACTGCCTGGCACGCCGTGCGATCAAGGACACCCGTAGTGTCGTGGACCTCATGCTCGAGGTGGGGCGTGCCCCGGCGCCGTCCCTGGCGACCGAGTTGGTCTCGATGATCGCGCGCGCCGGGCATGCGGCGCGGGCCATCGACCTGCTCGAGCGGCTCACCGCAGCGGGCGTGCGCTTCCCCGGCGACGTGCACACCGACCTGCTGCTCGCGCACGCCAGGGCCGGGGACGCCGCCGCGGCCGAGCAGGCCCTGGCGTCGATGCGTTCGGGTGGGACCGAGCCGACGAGTTTCCACCGCAACGCGGTGCTGCGCGCCCGCATCGCGGCCAGGGACGCCGCCGGCGCCTGGCGGGACGCGTTGGGCCTGGTCGACGACGGCCGGATCCCGACCGGGGAGAACCTCGAGGGGCTGATCGACGTCAGCCTGGCGACTGGCTCGGTTGCCGACGCCAGCGGCGTGATCGACTGGATGCTGATCCTCGGCGTCCCGGTCCCGCCTCAGAAGCTGGCCGACGTGCTCGGCCGCCACCTCAAAGCCGGTGAGCTCGACGTCGCCCTGAACCTGTTCGACGACTGCGTCGTCCGTGGCGTACCCGCCGATCGGCGCGCCGCCCGGGACCTCGTCGAGCACCTCGTGCGTGCCAGGCGCCTCGACGAGGCGCGGGCCCTGCTCGAACGCCTGCGGGTGTCGGGCACCCTCACCCATGGGCGCCACTACGGCTCGTTGCTGACCGCGCTGGTGGCCGCCAAGCGGCCCGACGACGCGCTCGAACTGCTGCAGCACCTGCTGGCCAACGGCCTGGCGCCGGCCAGCGCGGACGCCGGCAAGCTGCTGCGGGGCCTGCTCAAGGCCGGCCGCCTCGACACCGCTCGCGAGTTGATCGTCGCGCTCAAGCAACGCGAGGTCCCCGTGGACGAGGCCGCCTACCGCGAGTTGCTGTGGGCCTATGCCCGCAAGGGACAGCACGCGGCGGCCAAGGAGGTGTTCGACACGATGGTCGCAGCCGGTATCACACCCGACGAGCGGCACCACAAGGCGTTGGAGTGGGCGTCGGGCGAGACCAAGCGGCGACTGGCGGAGGACGAAGAGGACGAGGAGCCCGCGATCACCGCCGCCACGCCGCCGGAGCCGGCGGCGACGCCCGATGCCGCGCCGGTTTCGGAGGTCCCGGCCGCGCCGCAGCCAGCGAGCCCCGAGGTCCCCGAGGTGCCGGCCGCACCTGCGCCGGAACCCCCCGCCCCGGAGCCCGCCCCCGCTCCGGAGCCCGCCC
>SLLJ01000012.1 GCA_007134165.1 Nitriliruptoraceae bacterium
CAAACTCGCGCTGACGCGGGTTGCGAGCCCGCTGCGGCCGATCGACCCCCAGAAACTCGCGCCCACGCAAGCTCCGAACCCGCTGCGGGCGATCGACCCCCAGAAACTCTCACCCACGCAAGTTCCGAACCCGCTGCGGCCACGCATCGCCCGCCGACAGCCACGCACCACCCGCTGCGGCCGCGCACCACCCGCCGACAGCCACGCACCACCCGCTGCGGCCGCGCATCGCCCGCCGACGGCCACGAACTCTCACCCACGCAAGTTCCGAACCCGCTGCGGCCGATCGACCCCCAGAAACTCGCGCCCACGCAAGTTCCGAGCCTCCGGCAGGCCGCCGGCCAGTCTCATGACGTAGCCACGCACCACCCGACGGCACCGACCCGCCAGCCCGTCATCCAGGCAGCACGATCCGGGTTTGAGCACATCGGGATCCGCCCCCGGCGCGACCACGGTGCCCACCAGCTCGGTCGGTCCCCCACGGTCGATCGCGAAGAACTCAAGGTCCCGGGTGATCAACTCGACGTCACCGTCGGGGTCGATGCCGACGTCGAGGAGTTCGGCGGCGAGCAGCAGGACGAGCAGTCCGGCCCAGAGCCGACGGGGACGGGTCAACGCCCGAGGGGCGGGGTCGGCGGCGCGTACGCCCTGCGCTGTGGGCCGTACCCCGGGGCCTGGCGAGCGGTCCACATCGGTGACGCACCGCGCGTCGAGTCCGCGGTGGTCATGGCTCGCCCTCCTCCACGCGGTTGAGAGCACCACTCGGGTGCCGCCCCCGACGCGGAGCCTGGTTCGCACGGGGCCGCCGGGACGGGGCCGCCGGGCTGGGGCCGCCGGGCTGGGGCCGGGGTGCGGTTGCGCACGAGGTCGCATGCGGTGCGCCTCGAGGCCCGACCCTGGCGCTGAGGTTGCCACCATCGGTGACATCGCCGGCGCTCAGCCGTCCGTGGAGGAGGCGAAGGTCTCGAGGATCGCCCACATGTTCTCGGCCATGCGCGCCATCGGCACCTTGTACCAGGCGCCGCCGAGGATGAGGTGGTCGACGTGCCGCTCGATCTCGGGCAGGCGGTCACGGACCTCGTCGGGGGTGCCGGCGATGGCGTAGCGCTCCACGGCCTCGTCGGGCACCGCAGCAACGAGGGCATCGAGATCCTGTCCGGTGCGCTTCCACACGTCGCGCAGCTGCCCGGTGAGCGCCTCGTCACCGTAGGAGGCGAACACGCTCTGGTAGTTGGGCGTGGTGCCGTAGAAGGCGATCTGCTGCTTGGCCTCGCGCACCGCCACGGCGCGGTCGTCCGCGACGCACAGGATCACCCCCTGGTTGAGGGTGAACTCCTCCCGGGCACGACCCGAGGCCGCCAGCGAATCCTCCAAGCGCGGCAGCACGTCCTCGGTGAGGTAGCGCTCCGAGGTGAAGGGGTGGCCGAGCAGGCCGTCGGCATGCGCAGCGGCCGCCCCGGTCATGAGCGGACCGACGGCGGCGACGTAGACCCGCGGCAGCTTGCGGTCGGTGGCCCGGCCCCGGCCGCCGAGCCCCGGGCGCAGCACCCGGTAGATCTCGCCGTCGAAGGTCACGTCCTCGCCGCGCTCCATGCGCCACACGGTCTGCATGGCCTGCACGTACTCGGCCATGCGCTTGGCCGGCCGGTCGAACTCGGCGGAGAAGCGCTCCTCGATGACCCGCTTGACCTGGCTGCCGAGCCCGGTGACGAACCGGTCGCCGCTGAGCTCGTTGAGGTCCCACGCCTGCATCGCGGTGATGGTGGGCGAGCGCGGGAAGGCCAGCGTGATGTTGGTCCCGACGTCGATGCGTTCGGTGGCCTGGATCGCGACCGAAGCCTGGATCATCGACTCCTGGGTGGTCTCGGCCACCCAGACCGCGTCGAAGCCCTTGGCCTCCACCTGCCGGGCCAGCTCGCCCAGGAACGCGTAGGGACCGCCGATCGCCACGCCGTAGCTCGCCACCGTGCACCATCCTCGCGTCGGGTGGCCAGGAACGCTAGCTTGCCAAGCGTTCCCACCACGAGCCGGGCAGCCGGCCCGGCGCCGACCCTGGGCAGCTCAGACGGTGAGGTGGACACGGACCGCATCGGCGACGCGGTCCACGGCGAGCTGCGCGTCGGCCTGGGTCTCGGCCTCGGCCATGACCCGGATCAGCGGCTCGGTGCCCGAGGGCCGCAGCAGCAGCCGGCCTCCGGCGGCGAGCCGCGCCTCCTCGGCACGCACGACCTCCCACACCGCCTCGGCGCCGGGCAGCCCGGCCCGGTCGACCCCGGCCACGTTGACCAGCACCTGCGGCAGGCGCGACATGACGGTGGACAGCTCGTCGAGGGTGGCGCCCGTCGCCCGCACCGTGGCCAGCAGTTGCACGGCGGTGAGCACCCCGTCGCCGGTGGTGGCGTGGTCGAGGTCGATGAGGTGACCCGACTGCTCACCGCCGAGGTTCAGCCCCCGCTCTCGCATCGCCTCGAGCACGTAGCGGTCCCCGACCGGGGTCTGCACCACCTCGATGCCCAGCGCGTCCATCGCCTGCCGGAAGCCCAGGTTGGTCATCACCGTGGTCGCGACCGCCCCGTGGCGCAGTGTGCCGCGCTGATGCTGCTGCCGGGCGAGGATGGCCAGGATCACGTCCCCGTCCACCTCGGCGCCCTCAGCCGTGGCCGCGATCAGACGGTCGGCGTCGCCGTCGTGGCTGATGCCCACATCCGCGCCGCTGGTCAGCACCGCGTCACGGACGGCCGCCGGGTGAGTCGACCCGCAGCCCTCGTTGATGTTCGCGCCGTCGGGAGCGCAGTGGATCGGGATCACCTCGGCACCGAGCTGGCGGTACACCTGTGGGGCCACCTGCGAAGCTGCCCCGTTGGCGCCGTCCACGACCACACGCAGCCCGGACAGGTCGCCGTCCACACTGGCAGCGACGTGCTCGACGTAGCGGGCCAGCGCCGCCGGATCACGGTGATGACGGCCGATGGCCACCCCGGTGGGCCGTGCGGTCCTCGGTTCGTCGATGAGCGCCTCGAACGCCGCCTCCTCGGCATCGGAGAGCTTGTAGCCGTCCGCGCCGAAGACCTTGATCCCGTTGTCCCCCACCGGGTTGTGCGACGCGCTGATGACCACGCCGGCCGCCGCCTCACCGCGGGTGGTCAGATAGGCGACCGCAGGGGTGGGCAGGACCCCGACCGACACGGCGTCACCGCCCGCCGAGGTGATCCCAGCCACCAGCGCCGCCTCGAGCATCTCCCCCGACCAGCGCGGGTCCCGGCCGATGAGGACCGAAGGCCGTGACTCACCGGTGTTCCGGAGCAGGTCGACCAGTCCCCGACCGATCGCCAGCGCGAGCTCGGGGCTGAGCAGGAGGTTGGCGGCCCCCCGTACGCCGTCGGTACCGAAGATGCGTCCCATGGGATGCCTTCCGGGCCTGACGCGGCGGCGCCGCCCCGCGGGGCGGCGCCGGCAACGCGTGGGGGATGGTCAGCGCTTGGAGAACTGGGGGGCGCGCCGAGCCTTCTTGAGCCCGTACTTCTTGCGCTCCACCTTACGAGCGTCGCGGGTCAGCAGCCCGGCCGACTTCAGCGGCGGCCGCCAGTCGGCATCCCAGTCCGCAAGCGCGCGAGCAATGGCCAGCCGCAGCGCACCGGCCTGGCCCGTGGTCCCTCCCCCATGGATCCGCGCGGTGACGTCCCACTGTCCGGCCTGCTCGAGGACCTCGAAGGGTTCGAGGACGTGCGCGCGCAGTTTCTCGGTGCGGAAGAAGTCCTCGAGGGGGCGCCCGTTGAGGCTGAACTGTCCCGAGCCGCGGGTGACCCGAGCACGAGCGACGGCCGACTTGCGGCGACCGGTGAAGATGGTGGCGGACATGATCGCGGGTCCTTGTCGTCGGGCAGCGGCTAGACGTAGTCGGGCAGGGTCGCCGGCTGCTGCGCGGCGTGGGGGTGGTCCGGACCCGCATACACCTTGAGCTTGCGGCCCATCGCACGGCCGAGCTTGTTCTTTGGCAGCATGCCCTTGACCGCCGATTCGACGATCCGGGTGGGGTCCTTCTCAAACTGCTGGGCGAAGGGCACCGAGCGCAGCCCGCCGGGGTAGCCCGAGTGGCTGTGGTACTGCTTCTGCTCAGACTTGGCGCCGGTCACCACGATCTTGTCGGCATTGACCACGATCACGTGATCGCCGAGGTCGAGGTGGGGCGTGAACGTCGGCTTGTGCTTGCCACGCAGCACGGAGGCGACGCGGGTGGCGAGCCGGCCGAGGGTCTGGCCCTCAGCGTCGACCACGTACCAGACACGCGTGATGTCCTTCGCGCTCGGGCTGTAGGTCCGCATGATGATGTCCCTTGGCCTGGTGTCGTGGCTGCCCCGTGTCGTGAGGCCTGAGGTGCCGTGAGGCGTTCACGTCCCGACGGGTCCCGAACGCCTCAGAGATCCGGGAAGCCGGCACCGACGTCGGACGGGCGTCCGGTCCGCGGGCCCAGCGTTCGGGCGGGCGGAGCTTCGGGCATGGAACGCGCGGCCCACCTGGAGCCGCGTGCCGAAAGGATATCGGGCATCCGGCGGCCCGGTCAACCGATGCGCGGTGCGGCGAGCTTCAGGTGGCGACCCACCGCGGTGGAGCCGCCGGCCAGCGGCGTCCGTAGGACACCTGCTCCAGGGTCAGGCCCTGCGGCGGCGCGACGCGGGCGGCGCGCGACCGGTCCCGGCCCGCGAGCACCTCGCGCAGCCAGTCGGGATCCCGCCGGCCCCGTCCCACCTCGACCAGGCAGCCGAGGATGGAGCGCACCTGCTGATGACAGAAGGCCGGCCCGCGCAGCCGGACGTCCAGACGCCCGGGTCCCGGCCGGTGCAGCGCGACCTCGTCCAACCGGCGGACCGTGCTCCGTCCCGGGGCACGCCGACACAGCGCCGCGAAGTCGTGCTCACCGAGCAGGTAACGGGCCGCGGCCCGCATCCGGCTCAAGACCAATGGCTCAGCCACGACCCACTGCTCGCCGCGCCGTCGGGGATCACACGCAGCGAGGTCGTCGACCAGGCGGTAGCGGTACCCGCGGGCCACCGCCGAGAACCTGGCGTCGAACCCGGCGCCGACCCGGGTGGCCTGCCACAACGTGATCGACGGCTCCAACAGCCGGGCGAGGCGCTCGCGCAGCGCCCCGAGCTCACGCCCGACGAGCAGAGGCCTGGCCCGCACGACGGTCGGGTCGACGTCGAGATGCACGACCTGCGCGAGCGCGTGCACCCCGCGGTCGGTGCGGCCCGCCGCGGTGGTGAGCGCCGGCTGGCCGAGCACCGCCGCGAGCGCGGCCTCGAGCTCACCCTGCACGGTGCGCTGTTCGGGCTGACGGGCGAAGCCCGCGTAGCCAGCGCCGTCGTAGGCGAGGTCGAGCCGGACCCGGACCGGGTCAGGCGCGCGTGTCGTCCTCATCGTCGTCCGCGTCGTCGGAGGCCTGACCGGTCGCCTGAGCCACCGCCGCCGCGATCTGCTCGTCGGTGTAGTCCTCGTCCTCGACCTCGTCGTCCTCGACCTCGTCGAACACGGCGGTTCCGGCTGCGGCCGGAGCGGCCGCCTCACGGCGACGGCGCCGGCCGAACAGTCCGCGCATGCGACCCTGCTTGGCGTCCTCGATGATCTCGTCGCCCAACTGGTCGCCGAGTTCCACGAGCTCGATGATCGCCATCGGGGCGTTGTCGCCCTTGCGGGGATCGAGCTTGTAGATCCGGGTGTAGCCCCCGTTGCGATCCGCGAAGCGAGGCGCGACCTCCTCGAAGAGGTAGGCGACCACGTCGCGGTCACGCAGCTTGGCCAGCACCTGCCGACGGGCGTGCAGGTCGCCCTGCTTGGCCTTGGTGATCAGGCGCTCGGCGTAGGGGCGCAGCTGCTTGGCCTTGGCCTGGGTGGTACGGATACGGCCGTGACGGAACAGGTCGCTGGCCAGGCCGGCCAGCATCAGCTTCTGGTGCGCCGGGCCACTGCCCAGTCGGGGTCCGCGCTTGGGGGTCGGCATCGTTGGTCTCCTCGGGGCGGGTCGCTCACAGCAACGGGACGGGCACTCACTCCTTGAGCGCGATGCCGAGTTCCGTGAGCTTGTCACGGACCTCGTCGACGGACTTGGAGCCGAAGTTGCGGATGTCGAGCAGTTCCTGGGCGGTCTTGTCCATGAGTTCGCCCACGGTGGCCACACCCTCTCGCTTGAGGCAGTTGTAGGACCGCACCGACAGGTCGAGGTCCTCGATGGGACGCTGGGAGACCGGGTCGGCGCCGATGCCGGCGAGCGCCTCCTCGGGCGAGACCACGATCCCGCCCGGGCCGCTTGGCTCGAACTCGGCGAACTGCTCGAACAGCGCCTTGAGCGTCTCGCCCGCTGAGGACAGCGCCTGGGCGGGGGTCAACGACCCGTCGGTCTGGACCTCCAGCACGAGCTTGTCGTAGTTGGTCATCTGCTCAACGCGAGCTGACTCGACCCGGTACGACACGCGCCGGATCGGACTGAAGACCGAGTCGATCGCGATCACCCCGATCGGGTCCTTGTCGCCCTTGTTGGCATCCGAGGTCCGGTAGCCGCGGCCCCGCTCGACGGTCAGGTACATCTCGAGGTGTCCGTTGGCGTTCAGCGTGGCGATGTGCAGGTCCTCGTTGACCACCTCGACCTGGGAGGGCGCGAAGATGTTCTCGGCGGTGAGCACGCCCGGCCCGTCGCCGCCGAGGAAGATCTCCACCGGTTCGTCGGACTCGGAGCGCACGACCAGATCCTTGATGTTGAGGATCATGTCCGTGACGTCTTCCTTGACCCCTTCGATGGCGTCGAACTCGTGGAGCACCGAACCACCCTCGGGTCCGGCCGCCTGCGCCGAGGTGAAACGGATGCGGGTCACCGCCGCCCCGGGCACCGACGACAGCAGCGTGCGACGCAGGGAGTTGCCCAGCGTGTAGCCGAAGCCGGGCTCGAGGGGATCGATGGTGAAGCGCGAGCGCAGCCCCTCCTCGACGATCTGCTCCTCGAGTCGGGGACGGTAGGCGATGAACGGCGAACCGGCCTGGGTCTCCTCCAGGCTGATCGCGCCGTCCTCGTCGTAGAAGCCGAAGTCGGACATCGTGATGCTCCTCGCAGGGTCGGTGGGGACCTCCCCCCACCGCGCACCGCCCTCGTTCCCGGGGCCATCGGCGGCGCGCTGCTGATCCACCCCCCGCAGCCCGGGGCGGGAGGTGGGCTGCGGACGGGCGCCCGCAGCGGCTGGACGCGGACTACTTGGAGTACAACTCGACGATCGCCTGCTCCTGCACCGGCGCGTCGATCTGGGAGCGAATCGGACGATCGACGACCGTGATCTTGAAGGCGCTGGGGTCCGGCTGCAGCCAGCCCGGCGCCTCCCGGCTGCCAAAGATCTCCAGCGATCCGATGATCGCCTGCGACTCTCGGGCGCGGGGCCGGATCTCGATCACGTCCCCCGGCTTGACCCGGAAGGAGGGAATGTTGGTGGTCCGACCGTTCACCGTCACGTGCTTGTGGCTGACCAGTTGGCGCGACTCGGCCCGCGAGCGACCGAAGCCGGCGCGGTACAGGGCGTTGTCGAGGCGCAACTCGAGCAGGACCAACAGGTTCTCGCCGGTCCGGCCCTCCTGACGGGTCGCCTCTTCGTAGTAGCGACGGAACTGCTTCTCGAGCACGCCGTAGTAGTAGCGCGCCTTCTGCTTCTCGCGAAGCTGCAGAAGATACTCGGACTCCTTGATCCGCCCCTGACCGTGCTCGCCAGGCGGGTAAGGACGCTTGTTGAAGTACTTGTCGTTGCCCTTGAGGTCGACGCCGAGACGACGCGACTTCTTGGTCATGGGGCCGGTATACCGAGCCATGTCAGGATCCTCGTTGGTCGCGTCGTCAGGTGCGGCGGCGCTTGGGCGGCCGGCAGCCGTTGTGGGGCACGGGCGTGATGTCACGGATCGACAGCACCTCGATACCGGTCGCGGCCAAGGTGCGGATCGCGGTCTCTCGACCGGCGCCCGGACCCTTGCACAGCACGTCGACCTTGCGCACGCCGTGCTCGATCGCCGCCTTGCAGGCCTGCTCTGCGGCGATCTGCGCGGCGAACGGGGTCGACTTGCGCGAACCCTTGAACCCGGCGTTGCCGCCGGTAGACCACGCGATCACGTTGCCCTGCTGGTCGGTGAAGGTGATGACGGTGTTGTTGAATGTCGCCTTGATGTGTGCCTTGGCGTGCAGGACGTTCTTACGCTCACGCTTCCGGCCGCGCTGCCTCTTCTGCGCCATGTCGTACCCCTCAGTGCTTGCGGGTGGGCTTGCGGATGCCGCCGACGGCCTTGCGCGGACCCTTGCGGCTGCGGGCGTTGGTGTGCGTGCGCTGACCACGCACCGGCAGGCCGAGCCGGTGTCGCACGCCCTGATAGGACCCGATCTCGATCTTGCGCTTGATGTTGTTGGCCACCTCGCGCCGGAGGTCACCCTCGACGCGGAAGCTGTTCTCGATGTGCTGGCGCAGCCGCATGATCTCGTCGTCGGAGAGCGCGCGTACCCGCGTATCGGGGTCGACGTCCGCCTCGGCGAGTGTCTGCTCGGCGCGCGTGCGGCCGATGCCGTAGATGTAGGTGAGCGCCACCGCGACGCGCTTGTCGCGGGGGATGTCGACGCCTGCGATTCGTGCCATGATCGTGGTCCTCCCTCAGCCCTGGCGCTGCTTGTGTCGCGGGTTCTCGCAGATCACGCGCACAGCACCGCGGCGTCGGATGATCCGGCACTTGTCGCACATTCGCTTCACGGAAGGCTTGACCTTCACGTCTGGTCCTCCTCGGCGTGCCGACGACCCGGGTGGTCGTCGGCGGAGCGTGGGCTGCCTCCCGGGCTCCGGGGCCGCCCTCACCGGGTGGCGGGGGCTGTCGCCGCCGGTCCCTTCACGAATCGTGGAGCAGGGTCGGCGGCGGCCGGCCGAACCGCGACGCCGTGGCGCCGCGTACTGTGTGGTGTCGGCTGCGGTTGGCGGCCGGCACGTTGTCGGTCCGCGACCCAGGGCATGATCCGGCGTGACAGCGCCGGGGCCGGGCGGGCCGCGGGGGTGGCCGCTACTTGTAGCGGTAGGTGATGCGTCCCCGTGACAGGTCGTAGGGGGAGAGCTCCACAACCACCTTGTCGCCCGGCAGGATCCGGATGTAGTGCATCCGCATCTTGCCGCTGATGTGCGCGAGCACGCCGTGGCCGTTCTCCAGTTCCACGCGGAACTGCGTGTTCGGGAGGGCCTCGGTCACCGTGCCCTCCACCTGGATGGAGTCTTCCTTCTGGCTCACACCGCCTCCGGGTCGAGCATGGTCGTCCGCCCTGCCGAACCGCGCAGGTGCCGGCCCTCCGAAGAGGGCGGCGTACGCTCGGGACGGCGTCGGGGCCTCTCGGCGTAGGACCGGCTGGTCGCTACGAGCCAAGCGCCCGACGTGGCGAAGCCCTGCCACAAAGCAGGGCCTGGTGAGGATACCCCGGCGCCTACCGGGAGGGCAACCCGACCTCAGGTCGAGGGCGGCTGTCACCACGCGGTGGCGGTGACCTCCAACGGCCGGGCCGGCTCGTCGCTGCGGGCGGTGAGCACCCACGGACCGTCCGGGGTGAGGGCGATGGTGTGCTCCCAGTGCGCCGACACCTGGCCGTCGGCGGTGACCACGGTCCACGCGTCATCGAGGGTCCGGGTCTGCTCCGTGCCGAGATTGAACATGGGCTCGATGGCGATGACCCACCCCTTGGTGAGCTTGAGTCCCTTGCCGGCCCGGCCGTAGTTGGGTACCGACGGGTCCTCGTGCAGAGCCCGACCGATGCCGTGCCCGACGTACTCTCGCACCACTCCGAACCCGTGCTCGATGGCCACCGCTTCGATCGCCGAACCCACGTCACCGAGCCGATGACCCGCCTGCACCTGCTCGATCCCGCGCCACAGTGCATTGCGGGTCTCACGCACGAGACGCTGCACCGCCGGATCTGCCGCCTCGATCCCCCCGACGACCAGGGTCGTGGCCGAGTCGCCGTGGAAACCCTCCACGATCGCTCCACAGTCGATGGAGACGACGTCGCCCTCATCCAGGACCACCTCGGCGGAGGGAATGCCGTGCACGATCTCGTGATTCTTCGAGGTGCACAGGGTCGCCGGGAAGCCGCGATAGCCCTTGAAGGAGGGCACCGCACCCTCACGGCGGATGACCTGCTCGGCGATCCGGTCGAGGTCCAACGTGGTCATGCCCGGGCGCAGCGCCTCGATCAGTGCCTCGTGGGCACGCGCGACCACAGCCCCCGCCCGCGCCATGCGGTCGATCTCGTCGCGGGTCTTCTTGATGATCATCGCGCGCCTCGTGGTCCGGCCGGCGACAGCGTAGGGCACCAGCCGGACTCGGCGCTCAGCTCCGGGCCGACAGTTCGTCGAGGATCGCAAACGCATGCTCGGCGACCTCGTCGGGGGACCCAGCGGCCTCGACGTCGCGCAGCAGACCACGCTGCCAGTAGAAGTCCTCGAGCGGCTCGGTCGACCGCCGGTAGACCGCAAGGCGGTTGAGCACCACGTCCTCGGTGTCGTCGTCGCGCTGCACCAGCGGGCCGTTGCAGTCGTCGCAGACGTTGTCGGCGGTCGGCGGGTCGTAGCGCACGTGGAAGATGCGTCCGCACCCCGAGCAGGTCCGACGCCCGGTGATCCGGGTGACGATCTCACGCTCGTCGACAGCCAGGCGCAGCACCGCGTCCAACGGTTCGTCGCGTTCGGCGAGTAGTTGGCCCAGCGCCTCGGCCTGTGGCACGGTCCGCGGGAAGCCATCGAACAGGAAGCCCTCGGCGGCGTCCGGCAACGTGATGCGCTCACCGACCATGGCGATGATCAGGTCGTCGGGCACGAGGTCCCCAGCGTCCATGTAGCCCTTGGCCTCGGTACCGAGCTCGGTGCCCTCGCGCACGTTGGCCCGGAGGATGTCGCCGGTGGAGATGTGGGGGATGTGATGGCGCTCGGCGATGCGCACCGCCTGGGTGCCCTTGCCGGCGCCGGGAGGACCGAGCAGGATGAGCCGCACGACGTTGCCCTTCTCGTCTGGGGCCCGCCGGTCTCGGCGGGCCGGTGCGAGGACACCGCGGTTAGCGCAGGAAGCCCTCATAGTTGCGCTGCATGAGCTGACTCTCGATCTGCTGCATGGTCTGCAGAGCCACGCCGACCATGATCAGCAGGCTCACCCCGCCGAGCGGGAAGGCGCCGATGCGACCGACCGCGAGCAGGATGAACGGGGTCACCGCCACGGCGGCCAGGTACAGCGAGCCGGGCAGGGTGATGCGGGTCAGGACCCGGTCGAGGTACTCGGCGGTTTGCCGGCCCGGCCGGATCCCGGGAATGAAGCCGCCGTAGCGCTTCATGTTGTCGGCCACCTCCACGGGGTTGAAGGCGATGGCCGTGTAGAAGTAGGCGAAGAAGATGGTCAGGCCGGCGAACACCAGGATGAACACGGGGCTCCGGGCGTCCGCGAGGTAAGTCTCGGTGAAGTCCTGCACCCGCTGGCTGCCGCTGATCTGCGCCGCGAGGCCGGGCAGGTAGATCAGCGATGAGGCGAAGATGACCGGGATCACGCCGGACTGGTTGACCTTGAGGGGGATGTAGGTGGACTGGCCGCCGTAGCTTCGGCGCCCCACCTGCCGGCGCGCGTACTGCACGGGGATGCGCCGCTGGCCCATCTCCATGAAGACCACCGCCACGGTGAGCATCAGCCCCATCACCAACACCCCGACGACCCACTGGGGGCCGTTCTCGAGCTGCACGATGCGAAGCTCCGAGGGGAACTGGCTGATGATCGAGACGTAGATGAGCAGCGACATGCCGTTGCCCACGCCGCGGGCGGTGATCAGCTCCCCGAGCCACATGATGACGGTGGTGCCGGCAGTCAGGGTGAGCACGGCGACGATGATCGTTCCGGTCCCGGCGCCGGGCATGACGTTCTCACCGAAGGCCGAGCCGTTGCGCGCCAGGGTCACCAGCCCGGTGGACTGCAGCAGTGCGAGCCCAACGGTGACGTAGCGGGTGTACTGGGTGATCTTCTTGCGGCCCTGCTCACCCTCGCGGCGCAACTCCTCGAGCTTCGGGATGACCACGGCGAGCAACTGCATGATGATGGAGGCGGTGATGTAGGGCATGATCCCCAACGCGAAGACGGCCATCTGCTGCAGCGCACCGCCGGCGAACACGTTGATGATGCCCACGATGTTGCCGGCACCGCCGGCGCCGATGGCATCGCGCAGCAGGTCCATCTCCACGCCGGGGATCGGGATCCATCCGCCGATGCGGTAGACCGCGATGATGCCCAGCGTGAACAGCAGCTTGCGCCGCAGGTCGGGGATCTTGAAGGCGTTGACGAACGCTCGGAGCATGAGATCCTCGGGGCGTCGACGCCTGGGGGCGCGCGTCGCGCGCGGGTGCCCTCAGGCGGTGCTCGGACCGCGTGACGCGACGGTCGCGATGCTAGCGGGTGGTCCCGCACTCAACGGGACGCGAACTCACAGCACGGTACCGCCAGCGGCGGTCAGCTTCTCACGGGCGGAGTCGGACACGGCATCGACCTCGACGGTGAGCGGCTTGGAGACCTCGCCGCCGCCGAGCACCTTGACCGGACCCTTCTTCTTGACAAGTCCTCGCTTGCGCAGGGTTTCGACGGTGACCGTGTCACCGGTCTCGAACGCTTCTTCGAGGCGGGCGACGTTGATGACGGCGTAGACGACCTTGTTGGGGTTGTTGAAGCCGGGCGACTTGGGCTGACGGCGGGTCAGTGGGACGCCGCCACCCTCGAACCAGGCCGGCATCTTGCGCCGTTCGCCGGTGCCCTTGGTGCCACGGCCGGCGGTCTTCCCGCCACGGCCACGGTCACCGCGAGCCACGCGCTTGCGGGCGGTCTTGGCCCCGTGGGCGGGCTTGAGATGGTGCAGCTTCATGCGTCGGCCTCCTCGCTGGCCGCGTCGATCTGCTCGAAGGTCACCAGGTGGGGGACCTTGCGGAGCATGCCGCGGATCTCGGGACGGTCGGGCTGGATGACGGTGTGACGGATGCGCTTGAGCCCGAGGGACCGCACGGTGTCGCGCTGATCCTGGGTCCGTCCGATGGTGGACCGCACCTGGGTGATGCGCAAGGTCGGTTCGGTCATGCGCTCCCACCTCCCCGCAGGGTCTCGAGCATCTTGCGGGGGGCGACGTCCTCGACCGCCTTGTCCCGCAGGACGGCGATCTCGTGGGCCGAGCGCTGGGACTTCAGCCCCTGGACCGTGGCGTGCACCACGTTGATCGGGTTGGCGGTCCCCAGCGACTTGGCGAGCAGGTCCTGGATGCCGGCGGCCTCGACCACCGCCCGGACCGGCCCGCCAGCGATGACCCCGGTACCGGGAGCGGCTGGCTTGAGCATGACCCGACCGGCTCCGAAGTGACCGACCACCGGGTGCACGATCGTGGAACCGACCATCGGGACCTTGAAGAAGTTCCTCTTGGCCTCCTCCACACCCTTCTGGATCGCCGACTGCACTTCCTTGGCCTTGCCGTGACCGATGCCCACCATGCCCTTGCCGTCGCCGACGACGACCAGTGCGGTGAACTGGAAGCGCCGTCCACCCTTCACGACCTTGGCGACCCGGTTGATCGCCACCACGCGCTCGTCGTACTGCTCGCGGTCCTGCTCGCGGCCACGGCCGCGACGATCGTCACGACCTCGTCCGCGGCCCGGTCCGCCTCCAGAGCGGTTGCCTGCTGCCATCTCGCATCTCTCCTCGCCGTGCCCCGCGGGGCACCGGCCTCAGAACGTCAGTCCACCCTTGCGCGCGCCCTCGGCGAGAGCGGCGACGCGGCCGGCGTACCGGTTGCCTCCGCGGTCGAAGATGACCGCGGTGATTCCCTGCTCGGTCGCGCGCTGGGCAACGAGTTCGCCCACGTCTCGGGCGACCCCGATCTTGCCGTCCTCGCCCTTGGTGACGCTCGTCTCGAGCGAGGACGCGGCCACCAGGGTGTGGCCGGCGTCGTCATCGATCACCTGGGCGTAGATGTGGTCGTTGCTGCGGTAGACCGACAGCCGCGGGCGCGCAGCGGAGCCGTGCAGGTGCTTGCGGATGCGCAGGTGGCGCTTGCGGCGCGCGATGCGCTTCTTGCTGGGGTCCATGGTGGTTGCTCCTCGTTGCGCTCGCCCGCTCAGGGGGTGCCGTGGTCCACGGCGCCGGGGCGGCCACGAGCCCCGTCCCGCGACCTGCGGGTGGGGCGGCGGCACCCGACGGGCACCGCTGGTGGGGTGGGGTCAGCGTCCGGCGGCCTTGCCGGCCTTGCGTCGGATGTGCTCACCCTCGTATTTGATGCCCTTGCCCTTGTAGGGCTCGGGGGGACGGACCTTACGGACGTTGGCGGCAACCTGGCCCACGAGCACCTTGTCGATGCCGCTGACGATGATGCGGGTGGGCTGGGGGACCTCGAAGGTGATGCCCTCGGGTGCGGTGATGCGCACCGGATGGCTGAAGCCGACCTGCAACTCGAGGTCGCGGCCGACCAGCGCGGCGCGGTAGCCCACGCCGACCAGTTCGAGGTGCTTGACGTAGCCCTCGGTCACGCCGACCACCATGTTGGCGACCAGGGACCGCACCAACCCGTGGCGAGCACGCTGGTCGGGCTCGTCGCCCAGCCGGGTCACGATCACCGCGCCGTCGTCGTCTCGGTCGAGGGCCACGCCCTCGGGCATGACCTGGGACAACTCACCCTTGGGCCCCTTGACGGTCACCGCAAGACCGTCGAGGTGGACCTCGGCGGCCGCGGGGACGGGGACCGGGAGCTTGCCGATGCGGGACATCTGTTCTCCACCTTCTGCCTCGGCCGCGAACTGCAGCCACGTCGTGCTCAGCGGGGTCGCGCCAGGCCTCACCACACGTAGGCGATCACCTCGCCACCACGGCCCTCGCGCCGGGCGGTCCGGTCGGTCACGACCCCCGCGTTGGTCGACAGGATCGCCACGCCGAGTCCACCGAGGACCCGAGGGATCTCGTCACGCTTGACGTACACGCGCAGCCCGGGCTTGGAGATCCGCCGCAGGCCGGTGATGACCCGCTCGCGGTTGGGACCGTACTTCATGCGGATGGTCAGGTTGGGTTGAGGACTGGCGTCGTCGGTGGACCAGCCACGGATGTAGCCCTCCTGCTCCAGGATCTTGGCGATGCTCACCTTCAGCTTGGAGGAGGGCATCGTGGCCTGCTCGTGGTAGGCGATCGAAGCGTTGCGGATGCGGGTCAGCATGTCCGCCACGGGGTCGGTCATCGTCATCGGGACATCTCCTCGGGGTTGCGGGGACTCGCCGCGCACTTCCCATCCAGGGTCATCAGCCGGCGCGGGTGGCACCGGCGGGGGTTCACCAGCTGGCCTTACGGATACCGGGCAGCTCGCCCCGGTGTGCCATCTGGCGGAAGCACACCCGGCACAGCATGAAGCGGCGGTACACCGCCCGTGGACGCCCGCAGCGCTGGCAACGGGTGTAGTTCTGGACCTCGTACTTGGCGCCGCGCTTGACGGCGGCGATCTTGGACGTCTTCGCCATGGTGCTCTAGGCCTCCTGGCCGCGGACGAACGGGAACCCGAACGCGTCGAGCAGCGCGCGGCCCTGCTCGTCGGTCTCGGCGGTGGTGGCAAGGGTGATGTCCATGCCACGCACGGTGTCGACCGAGTCGTAGTCGATCTCAGGGAACGTCAGCTGCTCGACCAACCCGAACGAGTAGTTGCCGCGACCGTCGAAGGAGGTGGCCTTCATCCCCCGGAAGTCACGGATACGGGGCAGGGTGACCGACAGCAGCCGGTCGAGGAACTCCCACATGCGGTCGCCCCGCAAGGTGACCGACGCGCCGATGGCCATGCCCTCGCGAAGCTTGAAGTTCGCGATCGACTTGCGCGCACGGTTGACGCGGGCCTTCTGACCGGTGATGGTCGCCAGGTCCCGCATCGCACCCTCGAGCGCCTTGGCGTCGTTGATCGCCTCCCCGAGCCCGACGTTGACCACGATCTTCTCGAACGTCGGGATCTGCATGACGTTGGAGAGGCCGAGCTGCTGCTTCAGCGCAGGGGCGATCTCGTCGTGGTAGCGCTGCTTGAGCCGCGGCACGGGCCGGGCTTCGGTCGTGGTGTCACTCATCGTGCTCTCCTCGCCGGCGTCGGCCGGCCACGGCTCAGAAGGTCGCCTCGCAGCGCTTGCAGCTGCGCACCTTGCTGCGCCGGTCGCCCTCGGTCTCGTAGACGAACCCGACCCGGGTCGCCTTGCCGCAGGACGGACAAACCGGCATCACGTTGGACAGGTGGATCGGCGCCTCGGTCTCGATGATGCCGCCCTCCTGGGCGCCGCCGCGGCGGGACTGGATGCGCTCGTGCTTGCGGACGTAGTTCACGCCCTCCACGAGCACGCGGTCACGCTCGGCGAAGATCTTGACCACTCTGCCGGTCGCACCGAGGTCCTTGCCGGCGATGACCTCGACCTGGTCGTCCTTGCGGATGCGTCGCATCACAGCACCTCCGGGGCCAACGAGACGATGCGCATGTACTTGTTGTCGCGCAGCTCCCGGGCCACCGGGCCGAAGATGCGCGTGCCGCGGGGTGTGCCATCGGGACGCACGACCACGCAGGCGTTGTCGTCGAAGCGGATGTAGGAGCCGTCGGGACGCCGGACCTCCTTGGCCGTACGGACCACGACGCAGCGCACCAACTCGCCCTTCTTGACGTTGGACTGTGGGCTGGCGTTCTTCACGGTGCCGACGAACACGTCACCGAGCGAGGCGTACCGACGCCCGGACCCGCCGAGCACGCGGATGCACAGCACCTCGCGGGCCCCGGAGTTGTCCGCGACCTTCAGTCGCGATTCCTGCTGGATCATCGTTCTTCCTGTCGGTGGGCACCACGCCGGGTGCGACGGGGCTCAGCGTGCGCGTTCGAGAATCTCGTCGAGCCGCCAGTGCTTGAGCTTGGAGATCGGACGGGTCTCGGCGATGCGGACGGTGTCGCCCACCCCGGCCTCGTTGCGCTCGTCATGGACGTGGTACTTCTTGGTTCGCGTCATGGTCTTGCCATACAGCGGGTGGGTGGTGCGTCGCTCGACGCGCACGACGATGGTCTTGTCCTGCACGTCGGAGACGACCACGCCGGTGCGCTCCTTGCGGCGGTTGCGAGTGGTGGTCATGTGGCTACACCTCGTTCCCGCGAGCGATGGCGATCTCACGCTCGCGAAGCACGGTCAGGATGCGCGCGATCTCGCGCTTGACCGCCTTGATCCGTCGGGGGTCGTCGAGCTGGCCGGTCACGATCTGGAACCGGAGGTTGAACAGCTCTTCCTTGCCCTCGTCGAGCCGCTGACGCAGCTCGTCGTCGGGCAGCTCACGCAGTTCGGCGGCGGCGCTCATTCTCCACCCTCCTCACGCATCACGAACTTGGTCTGCACGGGCAGCTTGTGTGAGGCCTTGCGCATCGCCTCACGGGCGAGGTCCTCACTCACCCCCGACAGCTCGAACATGACCCGGCCGGGGCGCACCGCAGCGACCCACTCCTCGGGCGAGCCCTTCCCCGAGCCCATCCGGGTCTCGAGAGGCTTCTTGGTGATCGAACGGTCCGGGAAGATCGTGATCCGCAGCTGACCGCCACGCTTGACGGCACGGGTGATCGCGATCCGGGCTGACTCGATCTGCCGCGAGGTGATCCATCCCGGGGTGGTGGCCATCAAGCCGTAGTCCCCGACGTACACCTGGGTGTGGCCCTTCGACAGCCCCTTGAGGGGCCGTGGACGGTGCTGCTTGCGGTGCTTGACGCGCTTGGGGGCGAGCATCAGGCCTCACCCTCCTTCGTGGGGTCCTCGGCCGGCGGTACCGGGTCGGCCGGCGGTACCGGG
>SLLJ01000029.1 GCA_007134165.1 Nitriliruptoraceae bacterium
GCAGCAGGGGATGTCTCTGGCAGACGTGCAGGAACGAAGCGGTGGCCGCTGGAAGGCCGTCGTGATCGGCGCCTACGAGCGCGGCGATCGGGCGGTGGGAATCGCCCGGCTGGCAGAACTCGCCCGCTTCTACGGCGTCCCCCTGATCGATCTGCTGCCGGCGAACCGGGTGGACAAGGAGCTCGCGGCCGAGGAGCGCGAGCTCTCGAAGCGCGCCGGGGCCTCGGAACCCGTCCGCCTCAACCTCGAACCCCTGCGTCGCCCGCGCACCGCAGAGGTGGCCGCCGTCGCCCGCTTCGCCCGGCGGATGCAGCTTCGCCGCGGGGATCACAACGGCCGCGTACTCACGCTGCGTGGCGGGGATCTCGCCGCGATCTCGCTCGCGGTCAACGCCAGCGACCGCTCGCTGCTCCAGGTTCTGGAGCGCGAAGGGGTCGTCGGCCCGACCTGAACGAAGGGAGCTTGGACCGGGTCAGGATCTCACCGCCAGCCTCCACGCCTCCCGGTCCACGAAGCCGGCCGCGGCATAGGCTCTCAAGGCGGGCAGGTTGTCGACCCGAACATGCAGCGAAACGGGCCGCCCGAGCGGCGCCTCGTCAAGCGCGGATCTCACCGCTGCGGCGACGGCGGCTCGCCCCAGCCCCTGACAGCGGTGGGTGGGATCGACCACGATCCCGGCCAGCTGCACTCCCCAGCGCTGAGATGACACCGACCGCTCGACCTTGAGAACCGGTGCACCGATCGGCCCGACGCAGTGGACCAGCCCTTGGCGCAGGCTTCCCTCGATGCGCTCGCGGTAACCGCGCAGTCCCGAACGCCCCGGGTCGGGACCGAAACGGTCGTCGATGTGCAACCGGACCGCAAGGCGAGCCAGGCCGGGAAGGTCGGCATCCACCGCACGGCGCAGCCCCGGGTCCGGCAGCTCCAACTCGCCCGGGACTCGGTCGGGATCCACGGTCAGGAACCTCTGATCGTGCACCACCAGGTTCGAGTCCCGGCCGGTTCGAGCCAGCATCGGGTCGCAGGCCTCCCGGTCTCCGACCATCAGCCGCCAGCGTCGGGCCGGCGAGCCCGCGGATTCGACCGCGGCGGCGTCCCCGCACGGCACCACCAAGCGCCCCGGGAACACCACGGCCAGCGCCCACCGATCGGTGTCCGTCGCCAGGCGTAGCGGCTCGGTGCCGTAGGCCTCGATCGCCGACAGCGCGAACATGTGCCGCGAGGCGCCACCCGAGGGTGCCGGCCAGCGGGTCAGCCGGTCGGTGATGGTCGGCAGTTCGGCGCTGTCGACCCGGCGCCACCGCAGCCGCCGTCTCATCCGGGCGGCTCCGTAGCCACCGCCAGCGGCAGGTTCGGGTCCACCGCCAGCGACAGGTCGTCGAGGTGGCCGGCGGCCAGCAGGTTGGCGCCCGAGGCCGCGACCATCGCGCCGTTGTCGGTGCACAGCGGGATCGACGGCACGATGAGGCGCAGACCCCGCTCGTCGCAGTCGGCCTGCATGCGCGCACGCAGCCGCCGGTTGGCAGCCACCCCGCCGGCGAGCACCACCTGCTCGAGCCCCTCGTCGGCGACCGCGCGCAGGGTCTTGATGGCCTGCACGTCGACGATCGCCTCCTGGAACGAGGCGGCGACGTCCGCGAGCACCGGCTCCTCGCCAACCGCCTCGAGGCGACGCAGTTCACGGATCACCGCGGTCTTGAGCCCCGACAGCGACAGGTCGTAGGTGCCGTCGTGCAACATCGCCCGCGGGAAGTGGTAGGCCCGAGGGTTGCCTCCCTGGGACAGCCGGTCGATCTCCGGCCCCCCCGGGTAGCCCAGGCCGAGAAAGCGCGCGATCTTGTCGAACGCCTCGCCGGCCGCGTCGTCAATGGTGGCGCCAAGCTGGCGGAAGCTGCCGTCGGCGTCCATCACCACGATCGAGGTGTGCCCGCCGGACACCACCAGGGCGGCCAACGGCGGATCGAGCGCGCCGACCTCGAGCTGCGCCGCCTCGACGTGGGCGCGCAGGTGGTTGACGCCGACCAGCGGCACGTCCCGGGCCAGGGCCAGGCCCTTGGCCGCGGACACGCCCACCAGCAGCGCGCCGGCCAGGCCGGGGCCGGCGGTGACCGCGATCGCATCGATGTCAGACAGGTGCGCGCCGGCCTCGACCAGCGCCCGGTCGATGGTGGGCAACATCAGATCGAGGTGCGCGCGGGCCGCCACCTCCGGGACCACCCCGCCGTAGGGGCCGTGCAGTTGCGCCTGGGAGGCGACCACGTTGGCCCGCAGGGCGAAGCGGTCCTCGACGATCCCGATGGCAGTCTCGTCGCAGGAGGTCTCGACGCCGAGCACGAGCACGTCAGCTCCGGTCGGTGGGGGGTGTGGGTTGCTGACGTCCGCCGTGCATCCGTCCGCGGGTCTCCCAGCCGATCCGAGCATCGGCGGCCCGTAGGTAGATCGGCTGCAGATCCAGGGGCTGCTGGGTCTGCTCGCGCAGGAAGCGGGGGACCGAGAGCTCGGCCAGGTCCGCGGCGTCGGGCCAGGCGACATCGGGGCCCGCGACCACCACCTCGGCGTCCTCGAGCAGCTCACGGTGGGCCAGCGCCCCGTCGCCGAGCACCAGGCACTCCTCGCCGGTGGCGATCAGCTCGGCGACCAGCGTGTCGATGGTGCCCAGCTGCAGCCCGCCCTCCCGCTGCACCCCGCCGGGAGCGGCACGGTAGAAGGCCCAGAACAGCTCGCCGCGGCGGGCGTCGATGACCGCGCAGATCAGCCGGTCGGTGTAGCGCTCCTGGAAGGCGAGCACGTCGAGCCCCGACAGCCCCACCACCGGCAGGTGCCGGGCAGCGGCGAACGCCTGGGCGGTGGCGATGCCGACCCTGAGGCCGGTGAACAACCCCGGGCCGAGGCCGACCGCGACGCCGGTGACCCGGTCGGCGGCGAGGCCACACTGCTCGAGGCAGAACCGGATCGCCGGCCCGACGAACTCGCCGTGGCGACGGGGTACGCCAAGGCTGGCCGAGGCCAGCACGCGGTCGCGGTCGGCCAGCGCGACCGAAGAACGCAGCGTGGAGGTCTCCAGGCCCAGGATCAGCATCCGTCCACCTCCGGGGCCACGTCGCTTCCGGGCAGGTCGCCGGGGGGGCCGTCGGGGGTGCGGTCCGGCGGCCGGAGCCCGGCCAGCGCCTCACCCAGCTCCTGGCGGCGCTCGGCCCAACGGCCCTGCCCCGTCACCCGGACCAGGCGCCCGAGGACGTCGTCGATCCCGTCGGCGAGCACGACCTCGACGTCAACGCGGTCGACGGGCAGCAGCGGGCCGAGCGCATCACCCCATTCGATCATGGTGACGACTTCGCCGTCGAGCACCTCGTCACCGAGGTCCCCGAGGTCACCCAACCCATCGAGCCGGTAGACGTCCACGTGAACCACCGGTAGGCGCTCAGCGTCGTAGCGCCGGACCAGCGTGAAGGTCGGCGAGGTCACCCGGCCGGAGAACCCCAACGCCCGGGCCGCGCCCTGCACGAAACAGGTCTTGCCGGCACCGAGCTCCCCCGACAGCGACACGACGTCACCGGGTGACAACAGCCCGGCCAGGGCGGCGGCGATGGCCCGGGTGTCGTGCGGCCCGGCGCTGGCCACCTCGAGGTGACCTCGATCGTCCACGTCGCTGCCTCGATACTCGGTCCGGACGCAGTAATCGTACGCGCCCGCAGCCGGCCGCGGCGGCGCTCAGTTGCTCTCGGGGCGCCGGCGGCGCAGCTCGGCCATGGCCTCCGCGCCGGTCGAGAGCCGACCGTCGAGGACCGCCTTGGCCATCGCCAGGTCGCGGCGCAAGCTCACCGCCGCCTGCGGCACGCCGCGCACGGCGTCGGCCGGATGGTAGGTGGGGATCAGGGTGACCCCGTCGACGTCGAGGCGGTAGCCGGCCACCCGCTCGATGGGTACGGCGCGTCGCAGCAGCACGCTGGTGGTGAACGCTCCGAGCGTGACGATGACCTCGGGGGCGACGAGTTCCCGCTCGGCCGCGAGGTGGGGCAGGCAGGCAAGAATCTCGTCGGGGCTCGGGGCGCGGTCGTCATCCGGCCGGCACTTCACGACGGTGGTGAGGTACACGTCGCTGCGTGACAGGCCGGCCGCGTTGAGCACGTGGTCGAGCACGTTGCCCGACCCGCCGGCAAAGGGTCGGCCCTGCAGGTCCTCGTGCTGGCGTGGCTTGGAACCCACGATCATCAGCCGGGCGTCGAGGCTGCCCTCCCCGGTGACCGGGTTGCAGCGCTCGGCGTGCAGGTCACAGGAGTCACATGCGCGGATCGCGCGTTCGAGAGCCCGGTGCGCCGCAGTGGTGCTCGGCGCGGTTGCGGTGGTGAGTCGGCTTGCCATGCGCGCTCTCCCATCCGGTTCAGCTCGCCACCTCACCGGAATGAAGCCAACGATAGACGGAACGGGGAATCCGATCCGAAACCGTGAAGCAAGGTGCGCGCCCAGCGTTCGCCGTACGTGGCCGCAGGAGGGATTGCGTGCGACCAGCGGGGTCCTTGGGCGATCAGTGCCCGCCGGCCGCCGAAGGAGGTGCGGTGGCACGCGCGTCGTCGGCCAGACCCGGCAGTCCGCCGCGGCCCCGTGCCCGTCGAGGCCCTCGGCGAACCGCCTCGGTGACCGCCTCCGCAGCGAGGTGGGCGACAAGGTCGACGCTCGCCGCGATGCGGTTCGTCGCCAGGCAGAACAGCGCGTCGCCGTCGGCGCTGGTGTGCGCGGGACGCAGGGCGCGGGCCAACCCGCTGTGCCCGAGGTCAGCGACCCGGTGTGCGTCCCGCTTGTCGAGCTGGGCATCGGTGACGATGCAGCCAACCACCGTGTTCGCCGACGGCCCGACCTGCGGCCCGGCGCCCTCGTCGGGCCGGAACAGGGCTCCGCCGTGGGTCGGGAAACGGGGCACGTCGTGCCCCACCCGTGCGCGGGCCAGCCACCGGCCGTCTTCGTCGACCACCTCGCCGACCGCGTTGTTGGCGATCAGCACCCCGACGGTGACGCCAGCCGCCCGCCGCACGGCGATGCCCTGCCC
>SLLJ01000382.1 GCA_007134165.1 Nitriliruptoraceae bacterium
CAGGGAGGCAGGGAGGCAGATGAGCGCGCAAGCTGCGAGCGACGATCCGAGCGCCACGACCGCCCGACGACTGTGGGAGCGCCTCGAGGTGGCCCACACCGTCACCTACTTCGCGCCCGAGGTCGCCGAGGCCCACCGTGAGGTCGGGCTGCGTGGCCGCACCATGGCCTACACCGCGGCCCGGATCGCGCCGCTCGGGCCGGTCGGCCCGGCGCTGGCGGTGGCGACCTTCTACGGCTTCGCCCCGCGGGTCCTTCAGCGGGTGCTGCCGGATGCCTGGGGCTTCGCCGCGCCCGGCGAGGTGCTCGAGGCGACCGTGGCCGCGGTGGCCCGGGTGCTGGATGGTGCCTGGCAGGGGCTCGAGCCGACCGTGGTCGAGGCCGCTGAGCTCGCGCGAGAGGCGGCTGAACGACATCCGGTCGTCGGGCGGCCGCTGGCGGCGGCTCGCAGCGCCCTGCCGTGGCCGAGCGCCCCGGCCGCGCAGCTGTGGGAGGCCGCCACCCGTATCCGTGAGTCGCGGGGGGATGGCCACCTCGCCTGCCTGGTGCAGGCCGACCTCGACGGCGTCGAGTGCCACCTGACGGTGGTGGGCGATCATCCGCGGGTCCGTGAGCAGCTGGTGCAGCTGCGCGGCTGGACGAGCGAGGATCTCGACGCGGCTGCCCTCCGGCTGCGCGAGCGCGGACTGCTCGAGTCGGATGGGTCCATGACCGAGGCGGGCCGGGCCCTCCGCGCCCGAATCGAGACCCGTACCGACGAGCTCGCCGCCGCACCGTGGGAACGGCTGGGGTGGGACGCCGCCCAGCGGTTGCACACGCTGCTCGACACCCTGGTGCAACCGATCGCTGCCGCGGGGTTCCTGCCGTCGGTCGTCACCCGCCGCGTGACCGTCTGACCCGCTGCGGTGACCGGCTGACCCGCTGCGGTGACCGGCGCAGCAGCCACACCCCGGTCAGCACCGCGAGCCCGACGGCCACGGTGCCGACCACCCAGATTTCGCGGCCCGGGTCGCCGCCGGCCGGGGCTGCGGCCAGCGGCGTGAGATCCCAGGGTTGCTCGGGTGCGGCCGAGGTGTGCACCGCTGAGCGGATCGTGCCGTCGACGCTGAAGGTCCGGTACTCCGGGTCGCGGTCGTGCAGCATCGAGATGTGCAGGTCCACCTGCTCGACCAGGTGCGGACAGGTGAAGCGCAGCTCGAAGCCCCGCTCGAGGGGATCGTGGCTGGCGACCACCTCGCCGCCGCAGTCCCGGCCGTCCTGGCGGACGCGGATGTGCTCGAGCAGGTAGTCGCGCAGCTGCGGCGCGGAGGCGAAGGCCTCGAGCTCGGCCTCGGTCGGCAGGTCGTCGAGTGGACCGCCGAGATAGGCGAGCATCGCCGACTCGGGCAGCAGCCCGATGGCGACGCCGACGTCGACCATGTCGTCGGGGGCCGCGCTCCAGACCAGCGTCAACGTGCGTCCCTCGGCGCTGAGTCGGGCGTGGGGCAGCTGGCTCGAGGCATGGCCGAACACCGGCCCGGCGGCCAGCACGAGCAGCACCAGCGTGGCGATGGCCGCCCGGATCGCTCGGGCGCCGCGTCGGGGGTTCATGTCGGTTCGGTCAGCCCGTCGAGCACGGCGGTGGCGTAGTCGCCGAGCCGGTCGATGGCGTAGCCGCCCTCCTGGATCAGCAGCAGCGGGCGGCCCAGGTCGCGCAGCAGCCGACCGATACGGGGGTAGGCGTCCGTACTCAACGCCATGGACCCGATCGGGTCGGCGCTGGAGGTGTCGAACCCCAGCGACACCACCACCGCGAGTGGACCGTGGTCGTGGATCACCTCGGCGGCGGTGTGCAGCACCCGCAGGTAGGCCTCGTCGGCGGTTCCCGCCGGTAGGGGCAGGTTGTGGGTGGCGCCGTGGCCCGGGCCCTCACCTCGTTCCTCGGCGCGGCCCGAGAAGAACGGGTAGAGGTGGTCGGGATCACCGTGGAGCGAGACCACCAGCACCTGCCCGTCGCGCCAGAAGATGTCCTGGGTGCCGTTGCCGTGGTGGACGTCGAGGTCGAGCACGGCCACCGGCCCGTGCTCGGACAGCCGGCGGGCGGCGATCGCGGCCGGGTTGAACAGGCAGAAGCCGCCGTAGGAGTCGGGCCCGGCATGATGTCCCGGGGGACGGGTCAGGGCGTAGACCGCCTCGGTGCCGCCCACCAGCAGGTCCGCGCCGGTCACGGCCAGGTCGACGCCGGCACGGGCGGCGGCGTAGGTGCCGGCCACGATCGGCGTGGCCGTGTCCGTGCACCACCAGCCCGCCGCCCCGAGCGGGGAGGTGGGGCAGCGGCCGTGGCGCAGGGCCGCTGGCGGGGGGAAGGTGTCGGGGATCATCACCTCCGGGCCGCCGGCCTCGAGCCACTGGGCGTACCCGTGGCGCGCGAAGTCGACCATCGCCGCAGCATGCACGGTGGTCAGTACCTCGTCGTCGCAGGGTTCGGGGGCGGCGATGCGGTAGCCGGCGGCCCGGAGCGCGCCGGCGATGGCGTCGATACGGGCCGGCTGCTCCCAGACGGGAGCGACGTGCTGTCCGGCGTTGAGCTCGAACGGCGGGTCGTGGCTCCGGTGGCGGTCGTCGCCGAGGATGACGGGCTGCATGCCACGCACCGTAGCCAGCGCTGCTCCGATATGCTGCGAGGTGTTCGCAGCTTCCTCTGACCGCCTGGGGGCCCCGTGTCCGACCCTCGCCGCCCGGACCCGCCCGCCGTGCTCGTCACGGGGGCGAGTGCCGGCTACGGACGGCGGGCGGTCCTCCACGGCCTCGACCTGCGGATCCAGGCCGGCGAACTGGTGGGGCTGGTCGGCCCCTCGGGGGCGGGCAAGACCACGGTGCTGCGCCTGCTCACGGGCCGGGCCGACCTGCTCGTCGGGCAGGTGGAGGTGCTGGGCCACCGCCCCAGCCCTCGGCGTCCGCCCCCGCAGGTGGGCTACGTCCCGCAGCTCGACCAGGTCGACTGGGACTTCCCCCTCACCGTCGAGCAGGTCGTGCTGCTCGGCAACGGGGCGTGGGGGGCCCGACGCCCGTGGTTCTCCCGCCGGGAGCGCGCCGCGGCGCGTGCGGTGCTCGACCGGCTCGGCATGGCCGGGCTCGCCGCGCGCAGCATCCGGGCCCTGTCCGGCGGTCAGCGCCAACGCATGTTCCTGGCGCGGGCCCTGCTGCACGACCGCCGCCTGCTGCTGCTCGACGAACCCACCAGCGGGGTCGACGTCGCGACTCGGCGCGAGGTGCTCGGGGTCCTCGACGAGTTGCGCGCCGAAGGTCGCACCGTGGTGCTGACCACCCACGACCTCAACCAGGTCGCGGCGCTGCTGCCCCGGGTGGTGTGTCTCAGCGACACCGTGACCGCCGACGGCCCGCCGGCCGAGGTGCTCACCCCGGCGGTGCTCGAGCGCACCTACGGCGCTCCGATGCGGGTGCTGTGGGACGGGTCCCGGGTCGTGGTCATCGACGAGTTGTCGCCGATCGCGGCCGTCATCGCCTCCGGCCCGGACCCGGCGGAACTCGACGGGCTTCCGGCGCTCGACGGCCTGCTTGCCCGGTGAGCGAGTTCCTCCTCGAGCCGCTGGGCTACCCGTTCTTCGTTCGTGCGCTGCTCGCCGGGTCGCTGGTCGGTGCGCTGTGCGGTGCGCTGTCGACGTTCGTGGTGCTGCGCCGGATGAGCTACATCGGTCACGGGCTGGCGCATGCCGTGCTCGGTGGGGTGGGGGTCGGGCTGGCGTTCGGGGCTGACCTGTACGTCGGGGCGGTGGTGGCCACGGTCGTGGCGGGGGTGCTCATCGACCGCGTCTCACGCCGACCGGGCCTGCACGCGGATGCGGCCATCGGCATCGTCACCACCGCGATCTTCGCCGCCGGGGTCGCGGTGCTCGCGGTGGTCCCGACCCGGATCAGCCTCGAGGCGCTGCTGTTCGGCACCATCCTCGGCGTGGACCGGGTGGACCTGGCCGTGGCCGTCGGCGTCGCGGTCGTCTTCGCCGCCGTCCTGCTCGGGCGCTACCGCCCGCTGGTCTTCACCACCTTCGACCCCGAGGTGGCGGCGGTCCACGGGGTGCCCACCGGTCGCATGGAAGCGTTGTTCCATCTGCTGACCGCGGCGGTCGTGGTCGCCAGCGTGCGGGTGCTCGGGGTGCTGCTGATCGCCGCGGCGGTGGTGATCCCTGCCGCCACCGCCCGTCTGCTGGTGCGCTCGTTCGGGGTGCTGCTGGTCGCTGCGACGCTGCTCGGGCTGGGTACCAGCATCCTTGGGCTGTACGTGTCCTACCACCTCGACGTCCCCAGCGGACCGGGGATCGTACTGGTGGGGGCACTGGGCTTCGCGACGGTGTTCGCGATCACGGCCGTGGCGGCCCGGCTCGGGGTGCGCCGGGCACGTGCGGTCCTGGCCGGATAACCTCGCTGCTGCGAACGATCCGCACTTACGGGTGCCTTCCGCGCGCCGTCGTCGACGAGGAGCCACCGTGCGCCGCCTGCTCGCCCCGTTGCTCGCACTGGGGCTCCTGGCCGCCTGCGCCGGGAACGCCGACGAGCCGGCCAGCGAACCTCAGCCCGCGGCCGAACCCGCGGCCGAGCCCGCGGCTGGTCCTGACTCGGAGCCCGACCCGGAGCCTGCGACCGATCCCGAACCGGAGCCTGCGACCGATCCCGAACCGGAGCCTGCGACCGATGCCGACCCGGTGCTCGAGGTCATGGTCACCGTGGCGCCGCTCGCCGATCTGGTGGCGGCCGTCGGCGCTGAGCGGGTGGCGGTCACGGCCTTGGTGCCCCCCGGGGCCGACTCACACACCTATGAGCCGCGGCCCAGTGACATCGCCCGACTCGAGACCGTGGATGCCTACCTCGGGATCGGACTGGCACTCAACGACGCTGCTCTGCGCCTGGCGGAACAGCACGTGGCAGACCACGCGCCGGTGCTCCGGCTCGGCGAGCTCGCGCTCGACGACGCCCAGCTGGTGTTGGACCATGCCTCCCACGATCACGGCCACGATCACGGCCACGATCACGGCCACGATCACGGC
>SLLJ01000459.1 GCA_007134165.1 Nitriliruptoraceae bacterium
GGTGCCCTGCCGCCGCTCCTCGAGCAGTCCGGTGATCCCGAACTGCACGGAGAAGAACACGAAGAACACCGCCATGCCGGCCGCCAGGTAGGTGGTGGCGTCGAGTTCACGCACCTCGGTGTCCACGCTGCCGAGCACGATCGCGGGCTCGGTCTCGGCGAGCTCGGCGGCGAGTTGCCCGAGTGCTGCCTCGTCGAGGTCGCCCGCGGCGGCCACCGCGGTGGTCGCCACCGCCAGCGAGATCTGCTCGATGCGGGCGGTGAAACCCTCGGCGATGCCGGTCGCGACCTCAGCCGCGAGCGTTCGGTCGGGGTTGACCAGCACCGTGAGCTCGGCGGGCTCTCCGGCCAGCACCCCGTCGCTGAACCCGGCGGGGACGATCCAGGCAGCGTCGAGCTCGCCGTCCTCGATCAGCCGGCGGGCCTCGGCGGCGTCGGAGACCTCGGCCTGCTCGATGACGCCCTCGTCGCGCAAGGCGGGCACGACGCCCTCGGCGAACCCCGCGGCGACCTCACCACCGTCCTCGTCGACCACCGCGGCGGTCATCGAGAAGGCCTGGAAGTCGGGCAGGATCAGCGAGAAGATCGCGGTCAGCGCCAGGGGCACAACCAGCGCGAACAGGTACACGCTGCGGTCACGCGCCCGCAGCTTGAGGTCCTTGATCAGGATGAGGACAGCGGCGCGCATCAGTCCCTCAGCGCCTTGCCCGTGAGGTGCAGGAACACCGCCTCGAGGTCGGGCTCTCGGACCTCGACCCCGGTGACGGTGGCGTCGAGGTCGGTGACCGCGGCGAGCAGCCGCGGGAGGGAGGCGGCCGCACCCACCACCAGGCAGGTGACCCCGCCGTGTTCGTCGGCGTCGGCGGAACTGACCTCCGCGAGCGCCTCACAGGCTGCCGCCACGGCCACGGCGTCCCCGGTGACCTCGAGGTGGACCGAGTCCTGCTGCCCAAGCCGGGAGACCAACTCACGGCGGGTGCCCTCGCCTACCAGCCGGCCGCTGTCGACGATGCCGATGCGGTTGCACAGCCGTTCGGCCTCCTCCATGTAGTGGGTGGTGTACAGCACCGCCATGCCCTCGGTGGACAGCCGCTCCACCGCGTCGAGAATGGCGTTGCGCGACTGCGGGTCGACACCCACGGTGGGCTCGTCCAGGATCAGCAGGGTGGGCTCGTGCAGCAGCCCGATGCCGATGTTCAGCCGGCGCTTCATCCCCCCCGAGTACTCGTCGGACCGGTCATCGGCCCGGTCGGTCAGCGCGATGACCTCGAGCACCTCGTCGACCCGGGAGCGCAGCCGATCAC
The DNA here is from genome assembly GCA_007134165.1 of Nitriliruptoraceae bacterium. Taxonomy (GTDB): domain Bacteria; phylum Actinomycetota; class Nitriliruptoria; order Nitriliruptorales; family Nitriliruptoraceae; genus SKJO01. The sequence continues at coordinate 1,304 of SLLJ01000459.1, forward strand.
GGTCCAGTCCGTAGAGCCGGCCGAAGAACCGCAGGTTCTCCCGGGCGGTCAGGTCGGGATAGACCGCCAGGTCCTGGGGCACCAGGCCGACCGCTGCCTTGGCCCGAGTGGCCGACACGGTCATGCGCTGCCCGGCGACCTCGATCTCCCCGCGGTCGGGTCGCAGCAGCCCCGCCACCATCGAAATGGAGGTGGTCTTGCCCGCACCGTTGGGGCCGAGCAGTCCGTAGGTCTCGCCGGGCGCGATCTCGAAGCTGACGTCGTCGACGGCGACGAGGTCGCCGTAGGTCTTGCGCAGCCCGACGCAGCGCAGCACGGGAGCGGTCACTGCGTTCCCCCCGGTGGCCGGGGTCCGGCCGGTACCGGACCATCGCCACGAGCCTAGCAGACTGTAAGTGAACGGCCGTTACCTCTCTGGCCGTCCGGACATGGTCTCCTGGATCACCCGGTGCCCTCGGCGTGTGCCCCGTCGGGTTCGACGTCTGCGAAGACGGAGGAGGCAGGCGCCACTCGGCGGGCACGCCCACCGCCGGGAATGCCGGGGCGGGGATGATCGCGGCACCGATCCCCCATCCCCGGAGGACGATCAAGCTCCAGGCGTCCGAACACCTCGTCCGGCCGCTTGCGACCGTTCCCACTCCGTGACGTGGTGGGCCACCCACCGCCAGGCGGTGTCGGACATCCCCCCTCGGGCCGGTGACCTGCCGGCGGACGGGCCAGCCCCGGCGCTCGCTCGTGAGCGGTCCGACCACGTAGATCCGCCGACCGCGCAGCCCAGCAGCACGCGCCACACGGTCGCGGGTCAGACGTTGGCGGCCTGCATCGCGGCCAGCTCCCGCTTGAGCTCGGCGACCTCGTCGCGCAGGCGGGCGGCGTACTCGAAGCGCAGCTCTCCGGCGGCCTCGTGCATCTCCTGCTCGAGGCGCTGCACCAGCGCCCGCAGCTCTTCGCGGGGCAGCTCGGTGGCGTCCACGGCGCCACCGGATCGGGCCGGCGTGTGGTCCGGCGTGTACTGCTCGCCGAGTTCCTCGGCACGCACCGCGGCGATGATGTCGCCGACGCGCTTGCGCACCGTCTGCGGGTCGATGCCGTGCTCCGCGTTGTAGGCCAACTGCTTGTCGCGGCGTCGGGCGGTCTCCTCCAGCGCGCTGCGCATCGCCGCAGTGACGTTGTCGGCATACATCACGACCTGCCCGTCGACGTTGCGGGCGGCCCGGCCGATGGTCTGGATCAACGAGGTCTCCGAGCGTAGGAACCCCTGCTTGTCGGCATCGAGGATGGCCACCAACGACACCTCGGGCAGGTCCAGCCCCTCACGCAGCAGGTTGATGCCCACCAGCACATCGAACTCCCCGAGCCGCAGTGCACGCAGGATGGCCACGCGCTCCACCGTGTCGATGTCGGAGTGCAGGTAACGCACCCGCACCCCGTTCTCCAACAGGTAGTCGGTGAGGTCCTCGGACATGCGCTTGGTCAGGGTGGTCACCAGCACGCGCTGGTCATGCTCGGTGCGCTGACGAATCCGCTCCATCAGGTCGTCGATCTGCCCGGTGGTCGGCGTGACGAGCACCTCGGGGTCCACCAATCCGGTGGGACGGATGATCTGCTCCACCACCACATCGGACTCGCGGCGCTCGTAGGGGCCGGGCGTGGCCGACAGGTACAGCCGCTGGCCGATGCGGGTGAGGAACTCATCGAAGGTCAGCGGCCGGTTGTCGCGGGCCGAGGGCAACCGGAAGCCGTGCTCGACCAGGGTGTCCTTGCGGGAACGGTCCCCCTCGTACATCCCGCCGATCTGTGGGACGGTGACGTGCGACTCGTCGATCAGCACCACGAGGTCGTCGGGGAAGTAGTCGAGCAGCGTGTAGGGCGCTTCGCCAGCCACTCGGCCGTCGAAGTGGCGCGAGTAGTTCTCGATGCCGTTGCAGAACCCGACCTCACGGATCATCTCCAGGTCGTAGTTGGTGCGCATGCGCAGCCTCTGGGCCTCGAGCAGTCTGCCGTCACGTTCGAACTCGGCGAGGCGCTCGTCGAGTTCGCCGCGGATGGAGGCCACGGCCCGTTCCAGTGCCTCCTGCGAGGACACGTAGTGCGAAGCGGGGAACAGCCCGACCTGCGACACCGGGCCGCCGACCTCACCGGTGAGCGGGTCCACCCGCACGATGCGATCCACCTCGTCACCGAAGAACTCGACGCGCACCGCCCGTTCGTCGTCGGCCGGGAAGACCTCCAAGGTGTCGCCCCGCACCCGGAAGGTGCCGCGCACCAGGTTCAGGTCGTTGCGGTCGTAGTGCAGGTCCACCAACTTGCGCATCGAGGTATCGAGGCCGGCCTCCTGCCCAACGTGCAGCCGCAGCACGTGGTCCTCGTACTCGAAGGGTGAGCCCAGCCCGTAGATGCACGACACCGAGGCGACCACGACCACGTCCCGGCGCGAGAGCAGGGCCATCGTGGCCCGGTGGCGCAGCCGGTCGATCTCGTCGTTGATCGACGAGTCCTTCTCGATGTAGGTGTCCGAGGAGGGGATGTAGGCCTCGGGCTGGTAATAGTCGTAGTAGGAGACGAAGTACTCCACGGCGTTGTCCGGCAGGAACTCGCGGAACTCGTTGGCCAGCTGCGCGGCCAGGGTCTTGTTGGGCGCCATCACCAGCGTCGGACGCTGGATACGCTCGAGCAGCTTGGCGGCCGTGAAGGTCTTCCCCGTCCCGGTCGCCCCCAGCAGGGTCACCGCCTTGACCCCGGAATCGAAGGCGTCGGCAAGCTCCTCGATGGCTTTGGGCTGGTCGCCCGAGGGCGCGAAGTCACTGACGACCCGGAAGGGCACGTCGGCGCGCGCGTGGCGGTGCAGCTCGGCGCGCCGGGGGTCGCGGCTACCGGAGCCGGAGGCAACAGGAGGTGCAGACATGCCGGGATCCTACCGCCGGGCAGCGACCGCTCCTCCGGACAGCGCACCAGCCGAGCGCTGGCTCAGGCCGAGGCCCGGCGAACCAGTCGGGCGCGATCACGCAACTCCCGGTAGACCTCGTCGCTACGGGCGTAGAGCACGGCCAGTCCGTCACCGTTGTCGATGACATGGTCGGCCACCGCACACCGCTGCTCGTCGGTGGCCTGCACGTCGATGCGGGCCCAGGCATCGGCCGGGTTCATGCCGCGCTCCTCGGCCAGTCGCTCGACCCGCAGGTCGGCGGGCGCGGTCACGACCACCACCGCGTCGAAGCGCTCGGACTGGCCGGTCTCGACCAACAGGGGGTGGTCGACGATCGCCAGCAGCGGCGGCCCGCCATTGAAGCTGGCGGCCAGCTCGGTCAACCGCTCGGCGATCCGGGCCGCGACCCGCGGGTGGGTGATGCGTTCGACCCGACGACGGGCGTCGTCGTCGTGGAAGACGATGTCGGCGAGCGACTGACGGTCCAGCGACCCGTCGGCTCGCAGGATGCCGTCCCCGAACAGCCCGACGAGTTCGCCGAGCGCGGGTTCGCCCGGCTCGACGACCTCCCGGGCGATGCGGTCGGCGTCCACCACCGGCACGCCGTGCTCGGCGAAGCGCGCTGCCACGGTCGACTTGCCGCTGCCGATGCCTCCGGTCAGGGCCACCAACATCATGTCCGGACCTCCCACCCTCCCGACGCTGCTCACGCTACCGCACGCGTCCCTCGGGCCGACAGCCCAGCGGCCTGGCTCACGCAAGTCAGCCCCAGCCGGAGCCGGGGCTGACGCATGCAACGAGACGGTCAGGACGGCTCGTCGGAGGGGTCCGTTGCGGCGGGGGGTTCCTCGGCGGAGGGCTCCTGAACGGGCGGCTCCTCGGCGGGGGGTTCCTCGGCGGGGGGCTCCTGAACGGGCGGCTCCTCGGCGGCGACGCGCTCCTCGGGCAGTTCGGCCTCGGCCAGCGCCATCTCCTCAGGGCTCATGCCGCCACCGGTCGGGGCGAGCCCGGCCTGCGCGAACGCGGCCGCCATCGCACCCGACACGGGGGCGTCGTCGCCGGAGGAGTAGGCGGCCTCGACCGGCGCCACCTCCTCGAAGCGGCTGGTTGGCTCCGCGGGCGCCGGTGCCTGCGCCTGCTTGAGCGAAAGCGAGATGCGGCGACGGTGGGTGTCGATGTCGATCACCTTGACGTCGATCTTGTCGCCGACGTTGACCACGGCCTCAGGCACCTCGACGTGCCGCTCGGCCAACTCGGAGATGTGCACCAGGCCCTCGATCCCGTCGGCCACCTTCACGAACGAGCCGAAGGGCACCAGCTTGGTGACCTCACCCTCCACGACCTGCCCGACCGCGTGCTCGCGGGCGAACTTCTGCCACGGGTCCTCCTGGGTCGCCTTGAGCGACAGCGACACGCGCTCGCGGTCCATGTCGACGTCGAGCACCTCGACCTCGACCTGGTCGCCGACCTCCACGACCTCCGAGGGATGGTCGATGTGCTTCCACGACAGCTCCGAGACGTGCACGAGCCCGTCGACTCCTCCGAGGTCCACGAAGGCGCCGAAGTTCACGATCGAGGACACCACCCCAGCGCGAATCTCACCCTTCTGCAACGACGTGAGGAACTCGTTGCGGAACTCGGACTGAGTCTCCTCGAGGAACTTGCGCCGCGAGAGCACGACGTTGTTGCGGTTCTTGTCGAGCTCGATGATCTTGCACTCGATCGTCTCGCCGACGTACGGCTGTAGGTCGCGCACCCGGCGCATCTCGACCAACGAAGCCGGCAGGAATCCGCGCAGCCCGATGTCGAGGATCAGCCCGCCCTTGACCACCTCGATGACCGTGCCCTGCACGGTCTTGTCGTCGGTGTAGATCTTCTCGATCGTGCCCCAGGCCCGCTCGTACTGCGCGCGCTTCTTGGACAGGACCAGGCGGCCCTCCTCGTCCTCCTTCTTCATCACGAGCGCTTCGACCACGTCACCGACCTGCACGATGGTGTTGGGGTCGACGTCGAGCTTGATCGACAGCTCGCGGGAGGGGATGACGCCCTCGGACTTCCAGCCGATGTCGAGCAGGACCTCATCGGGGTCGACCTTGACGACCACCCCCTCGATGATCTTGCCCTCCTCCATGGCGGTCACGGTGCCCTCGAGCGCCGCCTCGAACTCGTCGTCGGACAGGTCGTTCTCGACGATGAGGTCGCCGGTGGAGGTCATCTGGCCGCCGGGATCCTGCATCACCACCAGCGGGTCGGCGGCGCCGGGCACGGTCAGCTCGGTCGCACCCGCCGCAGTGGCCGGGTCAGCAGGCTGTTCGGCGGCCGGGTCGGCGGCCGGTGGGGTCCCGGGGTCCTGCGGGGACGGGCTCTGGTCGGGGGTCGGGGTCTCGGGCATCAAGGGTCGGGTCTCTTCGGTCAGGCGGTCGGGGGACGGGTCGGGACGCCGGGGCGTCCCGGTGCTGCTGGGGTCACCCGGCTGGTCGCGAGCAGGCCAAGCTGGCCTCGCGCTGGGCCGGGCGAGGCCGGTAGGGTGGCAGCAGCAGCCGCGCCTGTCAACGTGCGTCCTGTCCGGAGCAGCCTGCATGGACCTGCCGATCGGACCCGATGGGCACATGCGGTGCTGGTGGGCCGAGGACAGCCCGGCACTGCGCGACTACCACGATCAGGAGTGGGGCCGCCCGGTCCACGATGAGCTGGCGCTGTTCGAGAAGCTGTGTCTGGAGGGCTTCCAGGCGGGGCTTTCCTGGCGCACGATCCTCGACAAGCGCCCCGCCTTTCGGTCGGCGTTCGCGGGCTTCGACCCCGAGCGCCTCGCCGGCTTCGGGGACGACGAGGTGGCTGCGCTGCTCACCGATACCCGCATCGTGCGCCACCGGGGCAAGATCGAAGCGGCGATCGGCAACGCGCAACGTTACCTGGAGCTCGTCGTCGAGGAGGGCAGCCTGGCAGGCTTCGTGTGGCGCTTCGCCGAGCCCGATGCTCCGGCCCCGCGCTCGCGGGACGAGGTACGCACCTGCTCGCCGGCTTCGCGGGCGATGGCCGACGCGCTCAGGCGTCGGCGCTGGCGCTTCATCGGACCGACCACCGCCTACGCCTTTCAGCAGGCGATGGGACTGGTCAACGACCATCTGATCGGCTGCGCATTTCGCCAGGACTGAGGCGGGCGGCCAGTATCGTGAGAGTTCCACCGACCGGAGGTCTGCTGGTGCGGCTGCCCCGTCTGCGACGGCGTCGCCACCCCGACATCACCCTCGAGCGGCAGCCCGACGCGCTGCCCCGCCGAGGGTTGTTCACCGAGCCGGTGCGCGTGACCCGGCTCGACGTGCTGGAACCCGAGCACCTGACCGACGGCAGCCGCCGCGCCGCCTTCCGGGTCGAGGTGCGCGATGCCGAGGATCGACGCTGCCCCGAGGTGGCCGTGGAGGCCCGGCTGGCCGGCCCCGTACGCGACCGCACGGTGCAGGGCACCACCGACCTGCTCGGCAGGATCCGCTTCCGGATGTCGGGACCACCCGGCCGCTACACCATCGAGATCACCGATGTCGGTGCCGGAGGCCTTGGCTGGGACACCGAGGCCGGTCCGTGCCATGCCGAGCTCCACCTCCCGGAGACCTGACGCGGTCTCGTGCGGCCGGCGTAGCGGCGTCGTACGAGAAGAGCCGCAGCCCCCGGAGCCCACCGGGACGCCGACCCCGGTGGTGGCTGAACAAGTTGTAAACTCTCCTCCGACACCCGCGATGCGGTCACCCACCGCGCGAAGGAACCACGCGACGTCACCGGAAGCGTCCGATCCAGAGGGGGGAGGAGCGGGTTCTTCTCGGCGCCACCTCAGCCGGGGGGCGGCTCGGGTGGGGTCCCACCCATCCGAGCCGGAGGCATGCGCCACTCCGCCCGCGGCGTGCCGCTGCGGCCTTGAGTCCGGAAGCGACGCGATTTCGAACCGCGGCTAGTGCTTCTGGGTGTCGAACCAGGTCCTACCCGCGGCGGTATCGACCTCGAGGTCGACATCGAGGTGGGCCACCCCCGACAGCTGCTCGACGACCAGTGCCCGGACCTCCTCGCGGTCGGCATCGGTGACCTCGAGGATCACCTCGTCATGGACCTGCAGGAGCAGCTGCGCGGCCAGGCCGCTGGCGTCCAGAGCCGCCTGCAGCCGGATCATCGCCAGCTTGATGACGTCGGCGGCGGTGCCCTGGATCGGTGCGTTGAGCGCCATGCGCTCGGCCATCTGCCGGCGGTTGCGGTCATCTGCGCGCAGGTCGGGCAGGTAGCGGCGGCGGCCGAACAGCGTCGTGGTGTAGCCGTCGCGCCGCGCGGATTCCACCGCGTCGTCGAGGTAGCTGCGGACCCCCGGGAAGCGCTCGAGGTACGCGTCGACGATCGCCTGCGCCTCGTCGGGGGGGACGTCGAGCTGCTGGGCGAGCCCGAAGGCGGTCAGCCCGTAGGCCAGCCCGTAGTTGATCGCCTTGGCCCGGTCGCGCAACGCGCCGTCGACCTCGTCCAACGGCAGGTCGAAGACCCGTGCGGCGGTGGTGGCGTGCACGTCCTCACCGGAGGCGAAGGCCCCGAGCAGGGCCTCGTCACCCGACAGGTGGGCCATGATCCGCAGTTCGATCTGGGAGTAGTCGGCCACCAGCAGCAGGTCGTAGCCGTCGCCGGGAACGAACGCGCGGCGGATCTCGCGCCCCTCGGCCCGGCGCACCGGGATGTTCTGGAGGTTGGGGTGGGCCGAGGACAGCCGTCCGGTCGCGGCGATCGTCTGGGACAGGGTCGTGTGGATCCGGCCGCTGTCACGGTCGATCAACGGCGGCAACGCGTCCACGTAGGTGGAGAGCAGCTTGCTGACCTCCCGCCACTCGAGGATCGCGTCCACGATCGCGTGCCGGCCCCGCAGCTGCTGCATGGCCTGCGCGTCAGTGGAGTATCCGGTCTTGATCCGGCGGGTGCGGGGTAGTCCGAGCTCCTCGAACAGCACCTGCTGCAGCTGCGGGCCCGAACCGACGTTGAAGCGGCGGCCGGCGTGGTCGTGCACCTCAAGCTCGAGCTCGGACACCCGGGTCGACAGCCGGCTCCGGATGGCGTCGAGCACGGCCCGGTCGACGGCTATCCCGGTGCGCTCCATGCGGGCCAGCACCGGCGCCAACGGCAGCTCGATGCGCTGCGCGAGCTCACGCTGATCGCGCTGCTCGAGCTGCTCGGCGAGCACGCCGGCGAGCTCGGCGGCGGCCAGCGCGGACACCGCCCGCTGCGGCCATGCGTCGTCGGCGGTGTCGACCGCCAGGGCGAGCTGGTCGGCCTCGGTCGACGGGGCTGCGGCCGCCAGGGTGCGGTGCAGGTACTGCCCGGCGAGGCGGTCGAGCTCGAAGCTGCGCCGCTCGGGCTCGAGCAGATAGGCAGCCAGCTCGGTGTCGAGCACGACCCCGGCCAACGACCAGCCGGCGACAGCGGCCGCGTGATCCAGGGACTTCAGGTCGTGGGTGACCTTGGGCCGGTCCGGGTCGGCGAGCCAGGCGGCCAGCACCGCGCGGTCGTCGTCATCGAGCTGGTCGAGTTCGGCGGTCACCGGATCACGGTCGACCGCCGCCAGCGCCACCGCGTCCACCCGCGGGTGGGGCACACGACCGGTGAGGGTGACCAGCACCGCGGGCGGCGCGTCGACAGAACCTGCCTGCTGCGCGTCGGGATCTCCGAGCTCCCGCAGCCAGGCAGCCAACTGGCCGGGCTGCAGCCGCCGCGGGGCATGCTCGAAGGCGGCGGCGTCAGCGGCGGTCTGCTCACCCAGCACCTCGGCGAGCAGCCGGTCGTACAGCGCCCGGAACTCCAGGGTCCCGAACAGCTCACGCACCGCATCGAGGTCGACGTCACCGCGCCCGAGCCGATCGGGATCGAGCGCCACCTCGACGTCGCGGCGCAGCCGCATGACCGCCAGGTTGGTGCGCACCTGCTGCTCGTGCTCGGCGAGCATCGCGGGCACCTTCTTGCCGCTGATCTCGTCGAGGTGGCGGTACACCCCGTCCACGTCGCCGAAGCGCGCGACGAGCTTGGCCGCGGTCTTGTCACCGACGCCGGGAACCCCGGGAAGGTTGTCGGAGGTGTCGCCGCGCAGGGCGGCCACCTCGACGTAGCGGCCGGGCGGGACTCCGAAGCGCTCCTCGACGGCGGCCGGGGTCATCTCCGCCAGGTCCGACAGGCCCCGCAACGTATAGAGCACCGTGAGGTGCTCGGCCGGCAACTGCATCGCATCGCGGTCTCCGGTGACCACCGCCGCGTGATAGCCGGCGTCCACCGCCCGGGTCGCCAGCGTGGCCAGCACGTCGTCGGCCTCGACGCCCTCCACCTCGACGACCGGGATGCCGAGCACCTCGAGTACCTGCTGGATGAGTGGCACCTGGGGCCGGAAACCGTCGGGTGGAGCGGCACGGTTGGCCTTGTACTCCGGGAAGGCGGCGGTGCGCGCGACATCGCGGCCGCGGTCGAAGGCGACCGCGACCGCGTCGGGCTGCCGTTCGCTGAGCAATCGGATCAACATCGAGGTGAAGCCGTAGACCGCGTTGGTCAACTCGCCGGTCTGGGTGCGGATCGTGTCCGGCAGCGCATAGAAGGCCCGGTAGGCGAGGCTGTGGCCATCGAGGAGCAGGATCTCGGGGCGGGGCTCCGCGAATCGGTCGGACACGGGAAGGTCCTGGGGTGCGGCGGCGTTGTGACGGGCAAGCCTACTTGCCCCTGCTCGACGTACCCTGGCACGATCAACGGCCATCCGCGCTCGCCAAGCGCCACCAGCGAGGTGTCGTCATGTCCCACTCCTCCTACGTGTTCGATGTCGATGCCGCCGGCTTCCAGTCCGCGGTGATCAACCGCTCCCACGAGGTCCCGGTCGTGGTCGACTTCTGGGCCGCCTGGTGCGGGCCGTGTCGCACGTTGGGACCGATGCTCGAGGAGGCCATCGACGCGCGGGGGGGCACGGTGCTCCTGGCCAAGGTCGACGTCGACGCCAACCAGTCGCTCGCGCAGGCGTTCCGCGTCCAGGGCATCCCCCAGGTCGTCGCGGTGCGCGACGGGAAGGTCGTCGACCAGTTCACCGGCGCGCAGCCACTGGCCACCATCGAGGCGTTCCTCGACCGGGTCTCTCCCTCGGAGGCCGACCGAGCCGTCGCCCAGGCGCGGATGCTCGACGGTCCGGGGGCGATCAACGTGCTGCGCACGGCGCTGAAACTCGAGCCCGGCCACCGCGACGCGGCGCTGCTGCTCGCCGAGCACCTCGTGGACAGTGACCCCGACGAAGCACTCGCGTTGGTCACTCCGCACCGTCCCGATCCGGCGGCGGAGGCGATCGTCACCCGCGTGGAGCTCACCCGCAACAGCAGGAGCGACATCGCCGCGATGCGCGCGAGGCTCGAGGCTGGCGAGCCGTGCGAGGATGGCGTGCTGCTCTACGACCTCGGGCGGGCGCTGGCCGCCACCGGCGAGTACGACGAGGCGTTCGAGCGCCTGCTGGCTGCGGTTGAGTGCCGGGGAGCCGACCGGGAACGGGCCCGGGAACAACTCGTGGCGCTGTTCACGGTGCTCGGCGACGACGACGAGCGTGTGCGTGACGCCCGCCCAAGGCTGGCCCGCGCGCTGTTCTGAGCGCTCAGAGCACCATCTTGAGGAACTTGCGGGTGCGCTCGTGCCGCGGGTTGACGAGCACTTCACCTGGCGGGCCGTCCTCGACCACGACGCCATCATCCATGAACACCACGCGGTCGGCGACCTCTTTGGCGAACATGATCTCATGGGTCACGACCATCATCGTCATGCCCTCGCTGGCGAGCTGGCGCATGACGGCGAGCACCTCCCCGACCAGCTCCGGATCGAGCGCAGAGGTCGGCTCGTCGAACATCATCATGTCGGGGTCCATCGACAGGGCCCGGGCGATCGCGACCCGCTGCTGCTGGCCACCGGAGAGATGTGCCGGGTAGGCATCGATCTTGTCGAGCAGCCCGACACGCTCGAGGTTGTGGCGCGCGGCCTCGCGCGCTTCGGCCTTGGAGCGTCGCAGCACCCGTCGCTGGGGCAGCGTGAGGTTGCGCTGGACCGACAGGTGCGGGAAGAGGTTGAAGGACTGGAACACCATGCCGATCCGGCTGCGCAGCTGATCGACGTCAGCATCGGGGTGGGTGATGTCCTCCCCCTCGATGAGGATCTGGCCACCGCTGGGCTCCTCGAGGCGGTTGACGCAGCGCAGCAGGGTCGACTTGCCCGAGCCCGACGGACCCAGCACACACACGACCTCGCCGGGGCTGATGTGGAAATCGATGCCCTTGAGCACCTCGAGCTCGCCGAAGGACTTGTGCAGCTCGCGCACCTCGATAGCGTGCTCGAAGGTCCGGGCGGGTGCCGGTCGTCTGGCCACGCGTGATCCCTCCCTGGTGGGGCCGGCCGCCGGCCGGAGGCTTCGAGCGGCCCTGCCATGCCGGACGCTACCCGGGCAAGGCTACTGTTCCTCCATCGGTCATCGGATCCGTACCCGGACGAAACCTGCCTGGAACATCCGCCCGGCACCATTCTCCCCGTCATCCGCCAATGACGTCACGGAGCCGGCATGTTCCCTTCCTGCGCCCCCGGTCTCGACCGGACGCTTGCGGGACTGCCCGTCCGTTCCCGTCGGGTGGGGCCCGCCACCCCGCCCGCATCGCCGAGGAACGGACCCGCGTGCTCCGGGTCGGCGTCGGTGCCTCGCGCGCCGGGCTGATCACGCGGCTGGGTGGCGGGTCCTGTTCTCTCTCCCGCCGGATCCGCCACCCAGCCGACTCTCTCACGCAGGCGCCCGGCCGGCCAGCCTTGCGGCCTGCCGGTGTCGAGCGTTCAGCGGGATCGACGGTTGCGCCGCTCGAGCACGGCGACCAGCTGGGTCATCGGCACCGTGATCAGCAGGTAGACCGCCCCTACCACGATCAGCGGAGTCGCATTCGCCCGGTTCTGCAGCAGGTCACGCCCGAACTTCAGCAGTTCCTTGGTGGCCGGGGTCGTGCCGAGCACGAACAGCAGCGAGGTGTCCTTGATCAGCAGCACCAACTCGTTGGTCAGCGGCGGGATGATGATCCGGAAGCCTTGGGGGATGATCACCGAGATCATCGCCCAGGTGTAGCTCATCCCCAGCGACCGAGCCGCCTCCATCTGGCCCTTGGGCACCCCCTCGATCCCGGCACGGATGGTCTCGGCCATGTAGGCCGCCGCGACGATCCCGAGCCCCAGGGTGATCGTGAGCAGGATCGGCCAGCGGGTACCGAAGGCGATCGGGATCCCGATGCCCACCAGGAAGATGGTCAGCAGTGCGGGCAGGCCCCGGAAGATCTCGATGTAGATCTTGGCCACCCAGCGGTAGGGAGGGATCGAGGACAGCCGCATGAGCGCCAGCAGCAAGCCGAAGAGCAACCCGAAGCTGAAGGCCAGGAAGGTGTAGAGCACGGTGTTGCGCGCCGCGATCGTGAGCACCTCGGGAAACATGTCCCGGGCGATGTCGGCGTTGAAGAAGTTGCGCCGGATCACCGGCCAGTCGGCGAGCAGCACCAGCAACAACACCGCGAGAACGAACACCGCATACATCACGCCGCGGAACAGCGCCTGCTTCTGTCGCTTGGTCACCGCGCCGGACCTCCCGCGACGCCGTCGTGGTAGCGCCTGACGCCACCCGGACCGTGAGCATCCGGGGCCGGACCCGTAGCTCACCTGCGCAACCCTACTCGTTTCGGCGCGGCACGCGGCGCGCCCTGCGGCGCGGCACGCCCGTCTGCCACGAGCGTGGGGGCCCACCGGGGCCCCCACGTCGAAGCAACGGCCGCGCGACGGACTACTCGGCGGAGAAGTACTTGTCGTACAGCGTGTCGTAGGTGCTGTCGGCACGAACCTGGGCCAACGCCGCGTTGATCGCGTCGACCAGACCGTCAGCGCGGTCCTTCTCCATCGCGAAGCCGTAGTCCTCCTCGGTGTCGAACTCGTCGACCACCGTGATGGCGTCATCCGCCCGGGCCTGCTCGGCATTGACCGGCAGGTCCTGCAGGATCGCGTCGATCCGGCCGGCCTCGAGCGCCACGAACAGGTCCCCGGAGCTCTCGAAGGCGATCAGTTCCGCGCCCGGGACGTTCTCCTGGGCATAGATCTCGCCGGTCGTGCCCGACTGCACACCCACCGACAGACCCTCGACGAGGTCGTCGATGCTCTCGATACCGGCGTCGACCGGCACGAGCAGGGACTGCTTGGCCTCGTAGTAGGCGTCGGCGAAGTCGACGTTCTCGGCGCGCTCCTCGGTGATGGTCATCGCCGAGGCGGCGATGTCACACTGCCCGGCGGCCATCGAGGCGCCCGAGGTCAGGCCCTCGAAGCCGGTGGCCACCACGGCGATGTCGAGGCCGAGCACCTCGGTGATCGCCTCCATGAGCTCGATGTCGAAGCCGGAATAGCCGGTCGGGGCGTCCGGGTCCTCGAACTCGAACGGGGCGTAGGGGATGTCCGAACACACGGTCAGGGTGCCCTCGGCGACGAGATCGAGGCCACTGGCGTCGATCTCGTCGGCGTCGTCCACCGCCTCGTCGGCGGTCTCCTCGGTGACATCCTCGTCGGGCTCGTCGGCGTCGTCGCCGCACGCGGCGGCGAGCAGGGAGACGGCCGCGAGTGCCGCCATCAGGCGCATCGCTCGCATCGTTGTTACCTCCTGGGCAGGGGGCTGGTCGCCGCGGGGGTCCACGACGGGCTCCCGGCGTCCGGCGCCGGGGTCCGGCACAGCCTACGACCGTGGTCGGAGGGACGCGAACGCTGGCGTTCGCGGGGCGCACCATCGCGGGACACGACGCCGGGCGGCTGCCGATGAGGGGATGGCGGGATCAGGCGTCGAAGCGCGCGATGATCTGCTCGGCGACCTGGCGCATGCTCTGGCGGCGCTCCATCGCCTGGCGCTGCAGGAGCCGGAACGCCTCCGCCTCCGACAGGCCCTCGTGCTGCTGGAGCAGGCCCTTGGCCCGCTCGACCAGCTTGCGGGCCTCCAGCCGGCCCTGCAGGTCGTCGACGGTGGCCTCGAGCCCCGACAGCTCACGGAACCTCCCCGCGGCGATCTCCACGGCGGGGAGCAGATCGTGCTTCTGGAACGGCTTGACGAGGTAAGCCATGGCACCCGCCCGGCGGGCCTTCTCGACCAGGTCGCGCTGGCTGAACGCCGTCAGGATCAGGATCGCGGCCAGCCGGTCCTTGGCGATCTCCTCGGCGGCCTGGATGCCGTCCATGACGGGCATCTTGACGTCGAGGATGACCAGATCAGGCTCGAGCTCACGGGTCAGGCGCACCGCCGAGGCGCCGTCCGCGACCTCGGCGACGACCTCGAAGCCCTCCTCCTCGAGCATCTCCTTGAGGTCGAGACGGATGAGCGCCTCGTCCTCGGCGATGAGCACACGGGTGGGACGCACCACGGAGGGGTCTGGGGCGGGATCGGGCGATCCCACCGCGTCAGGGGTGGTCGCATCGTTCACGTCTGGTCCCTCCGCGGGGCTGAGCTCTCGACCGCGAGCAGCCGGTCGAGCAGGCGGTCCTGCTCGGTGAGCAGATCCCGGATCTGCTGACGGGACTCGTCGAGCAGGGAGCGGTGTCGATCACGGTCGGTGCGGGCCTCACGCCACTCTCGGTCGGCGAGCGGCGTCTGGGCGACCAGCTTGCGCGTCTCGGCCTGGTCCGCGGCCTCGTCAAGGTAGGCGACCTGGTCGGCCAGGACACGCTCGGTCGCGCGGACCCGGCGCAGCTCGTCCTGGATCCGCGTCAGGCGCTCGCGCACCCTCGCTGCATCGCGTTGTCCGGCCGTGGCTCGTCCCGTCGTCGATCAGGGGGGCACGGCCAGCCGCGAGCGACGCCCCGCGACGACCGTCGCCGTCCGCCGTCGGGAGCCATGCGGCCGGCCGCATGGGAGAAGAACGCTACCCGCGCGGGGGCGAGGCGGGCAACCGGTGGCCCCATGACCACCGGCAGACAGCCGGTACCCCCGGTGGGACTCGAACCCACAAGCCCTCACGGGCAGACGGTTTTGAGCCGTCCCTGTCTGCCACTTCCAGCACGGGGGCGGATGGGCGTGGCGATGCGGCCACGCGCCCATCCTAGCTAGCGGCGACGCGCATTGCGGCCGGCGAAGGTCGGGGTCTGCGCATGACAGTTCGCGCAGAGAAGCCGTAGGTTCTCTCGACGGTTGTCCCTGGGATCGCCGTTGACGTGGTCCAACTGCAGCGGAGCAGGACGCCCTCGCCACTGTGTGAGTCCACACGTCGCGCAGGACTCCTCGATCAGCCCCTCGCGCACCAGACGGTCCCGCAGCGTCGAACTGCCGCCCCGGAAGGGCGAGTCTCGAACAAGCACCTCATCGATCGGACGCGGTGGCTTGGTGGGACTCGTCCGACCGGTAGCCCAGGCGCGACCAAGCAGTTCGTCCCTCGGGATTCCGGACGCGTCGATCCGCTCACGGAACCAACGGCAGGCGGAGCCGTTGGACGGATCCAGACCCAGCGCACGCATCGCGTCGGCCAGGGTCGTTGCCCCTTCCAGCACGGCCTGCAAGCGCTCGTCGTCGATGTCTGGGCGTGCGGGAGCAGGCGGGCGAGGTTCCCCTGGGCGCAGGCAACCAGGCCGCCAATGACTGGTGTCGAGCTCCAAGCGCACGATGTGGTCCTGAACACGACGCCACGCCGCTCCGCCCACCGAGAGCCCCAGCACGCCGAACACCCCGTTCAGGTTCGAGGCCTCAGCGACCGCATGCGCGAGCTGTTCGTCGGTGTAGCGACGTGGGTGCTCTCCGATATCCGGGAGCCGCGACAGGTCGAGACCGAGCTCGGTGGCTCTCGCGCGCAGAGCGGAAACCGTGGTGCCTCCGCCGACGAGTCCCAGCGAGCGGCGGACCTGCCGCCAGGACGTGGCGGCGGCGACCGCGGCGCGCAGATCGTCGTCGGTCCAGGAACGGGGACGGGGCATGACAGGCCTTGGTGAGCGGTGGGGACCGACCCCGGGTCGGACCCCGACGAACCCGCCGAGGATCGCACACCTGTGCGACCGCTGGGGGCACGCGACCCGCGGGCTGTGGACCCACCGCCTCGCGACCGACACGGACGAGGACGGTGCGGCGTCACCGAACTCCGGTGTGCGGTGAGGACAACGAACCGGGTGATGGGAAGGATGCAAACGGCAGGAGATTGACGGAGAGCTCCGTGCGCGGACAGCCTTCGGTTGGTCAGTCGCGACTGCAAGCGGTTACGGTCGCCCCGTCCATTCCCGTGCGAGCGTGCCTCAGCTCGCGGTGCTCCCGCCGACTGCACCCGGTCGGCGTTGCCGGTAGGGCAGCCGGATCATCGTCCATAGCGAGGCACCTGCACGGGTCCGTACCGACCAAAA
>SLLJ01000373.1 GCA_007134165.1 Nitriliruptoraceae bacterium
AGCACGACGGCCAACGCGGCGGGGGTCGAGTGCGAACGGCGGAGCATCGGCGGACCTCCAGGACCTATTGCGAAGCGGTCGCAAAAAAACTAGCAGACGGGAGCGCAGCCTGCGATCCCGGGTCCGGAGAGGGCCGCCGTTGTGGCCCAGGCGTGGGTGGGCAGGTCGGTGGGTGCGGTCGGCGGGCTGCCCTGATGCCCGGCGTCTACGGGTCGAGGGCGCGGATCAGGAACGAGGCCATCTGGTCGCGTCGGACCGGGTCGGTGGGGCAGAAGCGGCCCGGACCGCAGCCACGGGTGATCTCGGCGGCGGCGAGCGCCTGGATGGCGTCGTGGTGGGTGCTGTCGGCGGCGACGTCGGCGAACGCCACCGGTTCGTCGGGTACTGGCAGGTCCAGGGCCCGGGTGAGGAACGAGGCCATCTGGTCGCGTCGGACCGGGTCGGTGGGGCAGAAACGGTCCGGGCCGCAGCCCAGGGTGATCTCGGCGGCGGCGAGTGCCTGGATGGCGTCGTGGTGGGTGCTGTCGGCGGCGACGTCGGCGAAGGTGATCGGTTCGTCGGGTACCGGCAGGTCCAGGGCGCGGGTGAGGAAGGCCGCCATCTGCTGGCGGGTGACGGGGTCGGCCGGGCAGAACCGGTCGGCGGCGCAGCCCTGGGTGATCCCGGCGGCAACCAGCCGGCCGATGCTGGCGGCGTGGACCGAGTCGGGGGCAACGTCGTCGAACACGACCGGCGACTGATCGCCCGGCTGCCCATCCTGCGGCGGACCGTCCTCCGGTGGCTCCTCGGACGGCGGGTCCTCGGACGGCGGTTCCTCGGCCGGAGGTCCGTTGACCGGCGGGACCTCGGACGGGGGCTGATCGACCCCGATGCTCCACACCCCACCGTGATGCAGCGTCGCGTACAGCATGGAGGGCCGGGTGGGGCTCAGCTCGAGACGGGTGACGCGGGTCCCCTCGAGTCCGTCGTCGAACGCCTCCCACGAGGCCCCGCCGTCTCGGGACACGAGCACGCCCTGATCGTTGGTGCCGGCGTAGGCTGTGTCGGGATCGGTGTTCCGGTCGATCGCGAGCGAGGTCACCACCGTCGGGGCGAACCTGGCGATTCGCGTCCACTTCGCACCGTCCCACCGCCAGATCCCACCCTGCTGGTTGCCCTCATGGTCGGTGGTCGCGGCGTAGACGCTCGCGTCGGAGCCGACCACCAGGTCGTTGACCCTGCCCGCCCACTGCTCCTGTGGGCTGATGTTGCTCCAGGTGAGGCCGGCGTCGGTGGACCGCTCGACGTAGCCGAGATCGGCGAGTCCGAGATAGACGACGTCCGGGGTGCTCGGGTCGTGGGCGAGGACGGTGGGACGCCACCAGTTCCTGACCTGGGTCCATGACGCCCCGCCGTCCGTACTGCGTCGAACGCCGCCGTAGTAGATCATGCTGCCCGATGTTCGCTCGTCTTTGAGCGTGAGGATGATCTCGGGGCGTTCGGGATGGATCCACATATCGCGGAACGGACCGCTCAAGCTCTGCTCGTCGACCCCGGTCCAGGTGTTCCCGCCATCCTCGGTCCGGTGCAGTGCACTCCCCAAGCCGGCCCCGACGAGCATCCGAGCCTCGTTGGTCGGGTCGATGGCGATCATGCCGGCGTGGTCCGGGCTGCCCTCGACGACCGACCAACTCTGTCCGGCGTTCTGCGTCCTGTGCATGCCGAAGAGTCCACCGCCGGAGACCAGGACCGCCATCGGGTTGGTCGGGCTGATCGCAAGGTCCAGCACGTCGGCGTTGTGGATACCACCGGGCGGCAGCTCCCAGGTCCGGCCCCCGTCCTGCGACCGGTGCAGATGGCCGCGCTGGAACCCCAGATAGGCAACGCCTGATCCGTCGGGACTCACCGCAACGGCGTCCGGAGACGCCCAGGTCGTGAACGGCGGTGTCGGTAGGCCGGCACTCGCGTCCGACCAGCTGCCATCGGTGTGGTCGAACACCACCAACGGTTGCTCCGTACTGGTCGTGCCGAGCAGCAGTCGCCGGGGCGCGGTCGGATCGACGACGACGGTCGATCCCACCTGGCCAGCGATCATCTCCCAGGTGCCACCCTGATCGAGACTGCGGTAGACGGCGTCCGAGTAGCTCACCGAGCTGTCCCCCGAGCTCACGATGAACAGTGCTTGGGGCGCATAGCCGGCCGGCGTGACGGCCAGGTCGCGAGCCTGACCGGGCGTCAGCCGACCGACCCGTGAGAACTGCCAGGTGCTGCCCCCGTCCTCGGTCCAGCCGAACGCGTCGTCGTCACCACGGCCGAGCGCGAGGTAGACCCGGCCCGGGTCCTCGGGGTCGACCAGGACCGAGGTGATCGGGTGGTCGTTCCAGACGGTCTGCCCCATGCTCCAGGAGGAGTACTGCTTGTGCAGGAGCAGCGTCCAGCTCTCCCCATGATCTGTCGATCGATGCAGGTGGCCCGTGTCGGTTCCCAGCCACAGCACCTGCGGGTTCGACGGATCGATGTCCAGGGCCTGGGCACCGGCCGGTCCGCTGCGGATCCAGTCGGCTCCGCCGTCGGTGCTCCGATACAGGCCGCTGGCCGTGGCTTCCTCTGCCACGACGTACACCACGTCCGCATCCGCCGGGTCGACGCGGACGGTCGGGATCGCGAACTCACGCAGTCCTGCGGCCGACCAGCTCGTCCCATCGTCTCGTGAGACGTACATTCCGGACACGGTTCCGGCATACACGACGTCGGGGTCGGACGGCGCGATCGCGATGCTGGTCACGTAGCCACCGTCCGGGCCACCCGACCTCCACACCGCACCGTCCTGGGAGGTGGCGCGGTTGGCAGGGAGCGTTCCGAGGAGGAGCACGGGCAGGACCAGCAGCAGCATGAGCCGATGCAGGGGGCGTGGCGTCGATGAAGCGCGTGTGGTGCTGCGGCCGTGACGGCGATCGCTGTAACTGCGCATGGCGTTCGCTCCTTGCTGACCAGGGCTTTCGGCGGGCCGCCCTGATGCCCGGTGTCTACGGGTCGAGGGCGCGGATCAGGAACGAGGCCATCTGGTCGCGTCGGACCGGGTCGGTGGGGCAGAAGCGGTCCGGGGCGCAGCCGCGGGTGATCTCGGCGGCGGCGAGCGCCTGGATGGCGTCGTGGTGGACGCTGGCGGCGGCGACGTCGGCGAACGCGATCGGTTCCGCGGGCGCCGGCAGGTCCAGGGCCCGGGTGAGGAACGAGGCCATCTGGTCGCGTCGGACCGGGTCGGTGGGGCAGAAGCGGTCCGGGCCGCAGCCCAGGGTGATGTCGGCGGCGGCGAGTGCCTGGATGGCGTCGTGGTGGGTGCTGGCGGCGGCGACGTCGGCGAAGGCGATGGGTGCGTCGGGCACGGGCAGATCGAGGGCGCGGGTGAGGAAGGCCGCCATCTGCTGGCGGGTGACGGGGTCGGCTGGGCAGAACCGGTCGGGGGCGCAGCCCTGGGTGATCCCGGCGGCGACCAGCCGGCCGATGCTGGTGGCGTGGACCGAGTCGGGGGCCACGTCGTCGAACACGAACGGCGGCTGATCGTTCGGCTGATCGTCCTGCGGTGGCCCGTCGTCGGGTGGCTCCTCGGACGGTGGGTCCTCGGACGGGGGGTCCTCAGACGGGGGGTCCTCGGACGGGGGGTCCTCGGAGGGTGGGTCCTCGGACGGCGGTTCCTCCAGGGGCGGCTGATCGGGTCCGTGCGCCGGAAGTGCCGTGCCGGTGAGCTCGACCACTGCGCCCGGCGCTTCGATCCGGGGATGGCCCTCCTCGACGTGGTAGGCGGGATCGTCGGAGGTGATGAGCACGGCGGCGTCCGGCTGGCGCTCGAAGGTGACCCAGGAGATCTCTCCCCAGCCGGGCACCACCGACTCCCCGGCTCCCGGCACCAGCTGCCGGCGGTAGGTGCGGTCGGAGGGCACGTCGATCTCGACCCAGGTGCGGCGGGCGAAGCCGTCGAGCTGCATGCGCACGCCGATGCGGTAGACCGCTGCGCCGAGTACCGCGGCCGTGGACTCGTGACGTCCGGTCTGGCGCGTGCCCTGATCCGTCTCGATGCCGGTCACCGCGGTGGTGGCGGCGGTTCCGGCGGCCCCGGTGTTGCGCACCAGGAAGTAGGCGATCTCGGCGCCCCCGCCCGGTCGTCCGATGATGATGCTCGGCAGGTCGTGCAGGGTCGCAACGTCCGAGCTGAGGTCCACCGGCCCGACCGCCACCCGGGTCGGGGTGAACCCGACCCGCACGGTGCGGTGCTCGCCCGGCTGGAGGGGGGAGGTCGTGACTGCGTCGGCGTGGACCTGGAACTGCCCGGCCACGTGCTCATCGAGTGACATGTCGAACACCGTCAGTGGGCCCCCGCCCGTGTTGCGCACGGTGAACGTCGCCTCGGCCTGCTGCCCGACCCGGACCGATCCCAGGTCGATCTGGGTGGGCTCCACGGTCAGCTCACCGGGCGGGAGCAGCTCCGGGGGGAGCTCCCAGCTGCCCGGCTCGAGCACGACGAACGACCGGTCGTCGGGCAGGACGTCCTCGGGGTCCCGATCCTGGGAGGTGATGCCGTGGCGGGTCGAACCGACGTGGGCGGCGGGCGTCCCGGCCAGCTCGATCACGACCGGGCCGCCCTGATCCAGGGTCATGGCTCCGCTGTGGATGGCCGCGAAGCAGACATCGGAATCGTCGCTGTAGAGGTCGGTGCCGATGACCCGGGCCTGGTCCGGACTGCGCGCCTCCTGAGGATCGCAGGCGTACAGGATCCGGCGTCCGTCCGGCTCCTCCCCGTACGGCAGAGCGCTGCCATGCCAGCCCCCCCACTGGCCGTAGGGATGGATCAGCAGGTCGTCACCACCCGACGCACGGGGTGAGGCATCGGCGATCACGGCCGTGAGCGAGCTCAATGCCAGCAGTGCGCCGGCGAGCGCCACCCCGCCACGACTCCCCCGTGGTCGCTGCGGGTGCCGACGAGCCCGGAAGGTCGCCATCATGCACCTCGCGGGATCGAGCAGCACACGATCCGCGTAGCCAGGGC
>SLLJ01000225.1 GCA_007134165.1 Nitriliruptoraceae bacterium
CGGGGACAGCCGTGGTCGGACGACGGGGACGGCCGTGGTCGGACGACGGGGACGGCCGGGATGGACGCTCGTACGTTGGCGTATCACGACAAGGAGCATCCCATGTCCAACCGTGACCGGTTCGAGGGCAAGGCACGCGAGGTGGCCGGCAAGGCCACCGGCGACGAAGAACTCGAGGAGGAGGGCCGCACCCAGCACGCCAAGGGTGAGGCCGGCGAGAAGATCGCCGATGCCAAGGCCAAGGTGTCCGGCACCGTCGAAGCCGCCAAGGACGCGCTCGGGGTGGGCTCCAAGGAGCCCGACGCCAGCGACACCAGCGACGCCAGCGACGACCCCGAGGATGCCGGCGAGTCACACACCGCCGGTTGAGCCAGTCGGACACCCGCGCCCCGGCCTCGTCACGGCCGGGGCGCGGTGGTGCGTGAACCCGTGCGGGCTCAGCCCTTGCGGTCCTCGAGTTCCTCGATCAGCTTGGGCACGACGGTGTAGAGGTCGCCGACGATCCCGAAGTCCGCGATCTGGAAGATCGGCGCCTCGGCGTCCTTGTTCACCGCGATGATCGTCTGGGAGGTCTGCATTCCCGCACGATGCTGGATCGCGCCCGAGATTCCCGAACCGATGTACAGCGTCGGGGCGATGGTCCGCCCGGTCTGGCCGATCTGGTAGCGGTGCGGGTACCACCCGGCGTCGGTTGCCGCACGTGACGCGCCGACACCGGCGCCGAGCACGTCGGCGAGCTGCTCCATGAGCCGGAAGCCCTCCTCGTTGCCCAGCCCGCGTCCACCGGCGACCACGACCGCAGCCTCGCCGATGTCGGGGCGGTCCGAGGCGACCTGCTTCTCGACCGAGACGACCTTGGCGACCTGCGCCGCCTCGGACAGTTCGACGTCGAGTTCCTCGATGTCGGCCTCGTCCCCGCCGACCGACTCGACCGGGAAGGCGTTGGAAGCGATCCCGATGATCTGCATCTTGCCGTCGGCGACCTTGGACGTGGTGATGGTGTCGCCGCCGAAGACCTCCTTGGTGCAGACCAGCCGGCCGTCCTCGACGGCGAGCCCGGTGACGTCGGTGATCACCCCGCCGTCGACCCGGATCCCGAGCCGAGCGGCGACGTCCTTGGTGTGGTTGGTCGAACCGAACAGCAGGGTGTCCGCGTCCGACTCCTCGATCGCAGCCTGCAGGGCCTCGACCTGGGGCACGGTGACGTAGGCGAAGGCCTCGTCGGAGTCCCAGGTGTAGATCAGCTCGGCACCGTGCTCGCCGAGCGTGGCGGCGGCGTCGTCGGCACCCTCGCCGACCCAGACGGCCGCGATGGTGTCGCCGGTCTCCGCGGCGATCTGTCGGGCCGCAGTCAGTAGCTGCAGACTGATCTTGCGCGGTGCGCCGTCGTTGTGGTCGATCAGGACCAGCATCTCACCCATGGTGTGTTCCTCTCCTCGTTCGTCCGGGGATCCGTCGTCACGCGGTGGTCGACCCGCTCAGACGAACTTCTTCTCGGTCATCCAGTCGGCGAGCTGCTCCGCCGCAGCGCCAGAACCGTCGTCCTCGACCACGGTGCCGGCCGCCTTGGGGGGGCGGGGCTCGAAGGCGTACATGGTCGCCGCTGCACCGCCGGCCCCGACGCTGGCCGGGTCGACGCCGATATCGGCGAGGCTCTTGACGGTCAGGGGCTTGGACTTGGCCGCCATGATGCCCTTGAACGAGGGATAGCGCGGGTCGTTGATCGCCTCGACGACGCTGACCACGGCGGGCAGCGGCGCCTCGACGACGTCCCAGCCCTCCTCGTGCTCGCGGTGCGCGATGGCCTTGTCACCATCCACCTCGAGGTAGCGGGCGAAGGTCAGCGAGGGCACGCCGAGCAGCTCGGCGACGGCGGCGGGGACCAGGCAGGTCCGCGCGTCGGCCGACTGGTTGCCGAACACGACCAGGTCCCACTCCATCGACTCCAGCGCCTTGGCGATGACCCGGGCGGTGCCAAGGGCATCCGAGCCGGCGATGCCCTCGTCGGAGACCTGCACGGCGGCGTCGAGCCCGTAGGAGAGGGCCTTGCGCACGATCGGCTGGGCGGAGTCGGGGCCCACCAGCAACACGGTGACCTCGGCGCCATGCTTCTCCTTGAGCCGGACGCCTTCCTCGATCGAGAACTCGTTGACGGGGCAGAGCACCGACTCAACCGAGTCCCGATCGACCGTCCGGTCGTTGGGATCGATGGGCTTGTCGCCAGCGGTGTCCGGGACCCGCTTGACGGGGACGATGACCTTCATCCGACGCTCCCTCTCCAGGTGATCTTGGTGGTCGTGGTGATACGGGGGATCTTGGTGGCACGGGGGATCTTGGTGGCACGGGGGTCTTGGTGGTTCGCGGGCCGAAGCCTACGGAATCTGGAGCGATCGCTCAAAGACGGGTGACGCACTACCCTCTCCACGATGCGCACCTCCTCCATGGAACCCGCCGACGACGGGCCCGGACTGCTCCTGACGGGCGAGCGAACGCTGCCCGGAATCCCGGACGAACGCTACTGGTTCGAGCGTCACGTCGTGGCCTACGTGCTCGCTGCGGACCTCGTGCGCGCGCAGAGCGCTGCCACGGTGCTCGACGCCGGGTGCGGAGAGGGCTACGGGCTGGTGATGCTCGCCGAGGCCGGAGCGCAGCGGGTCATCGGCGCCGACCTCGACGCGCCCACGGTCGCGCACGTCGCCGCACGCTACGCCGCGGTCGATCCCCGCATCGAGGTCCACCGGGCCGAACTGATGCAGCTCCCGCTGGCCGACGACGAGGTCGACCTCACGGTGTCCCTGCAGGTCATTGAGCACCTGCACGACATCCCCGGCTACCTCGCCTCCCTGCGGCGGGTGACCCGTCCGGGTGGTCGGATCCTGATCGGCACCCCCAACCGGCTGACCTTCACGCCGGGCAGCGACACGCCCGTCAACCCGTTCCACACCCGGGAGTTCACGGCCGCCGAACTCGCTGAGGAGTTGACCACCGCCGACCTCGAGGTCGTCGAGGTGCTCGGCGTGCACCACGGCCCGACCCTGCGCACCGCGGAGCGGGAGCTGGGCACGCCGCTGACCGAAGCGCTGACCACGGCGGCGCCCGAGCAGTGGCCCACCGCGCTGCGCTCGCTGGTGCACCGGGTGTCCGACGACGACTTCGAGGTGCGATCCAACGACCTCGACGCGAGCCTGGACCTGCTCGCCACCGCCCGGGTCCCGGAGTGAGCGCGGTCCCTGGTGAGCTGGCGCTGGTGCTGCACACCCACCTGCCCTACCTACGCAACCACGGGGTGTGGCCGGTCGGCGAGGAGTGGCTGTTCCAGGCCTGGGGAACCTCCTGGCTGCCGGTCACCCGGCTGCTCGAAGAGCTGGCGGCCGAGGGCCACCGCGAGATCCTGACCCTGGGCGTGACCCCGATGGTCGCCCACCAGGTCGCCGACCCGCGCCTGGCCCAGGATCTGGGCACGTGGCTGGGCGGACAGGTGTGGCGCAGCGAGGAGCAGCGCTGGCATCTGCACCTGCCGGCCCAGATCCGCGGGCTGGCCGGCTTCTACTGGCGACGGTTCGCGGCCCTGGCCGAGTACCACACCGAGGTCGAGGCCCGGGGCGGGCTGCTGGCGGTGTGGGCCGAGCTCGAGGCCGCGGGTGTGATCGAGCTGCTCGGAGGTCCGGCCACCCACCCCTACCTGCCGCTGCAAACCGATCCGGCCCTGATCGACGCCTACCTGGCCACCGGCTTGGCACAGCACGAGCGCTGGGCGGGCCGGCGGCCGACGGGGCTGTGGCCCCCGGAGCTGGCCTACCGGCCGCGGGCCCGGGCCGCGGATGCGACGCGCCGCCCACGCCGCGTCGACCGGCAGGGCACCCCGAGCCTGCCGCGCACCGGACCGGTGCTGCCCGGGCTCGAGGAGCACTACGCCCGCCACGGCATCGACCACGTGCTGGTGGACGCCCCCACCCTGGTACGCGCGGCGGGGGGCGCCGAGCGGGACTGGACGGTGCGCCCGGCCGTGCCCGACCCGGCCGCGGGCTCGCCCGACGAGGTGGTGCACGATGCGGTGCTGATCGGTGAGCACGACGTCGCTGCCTTCGCCCGCGACCTGTCGGTTGCTTACCACGTGTGGTCCCCTTCCGCCGGCTACCCGGGCAACGCCTGGTACCGGGACTCGTATGCGATCGGGACCTTCGGCTGTCACCCCTCGTGGCGGGTCACCGCGCACGACGTGCACCCCGACGACAAGGCCCCCTACGAGCCTGAGCCGGCCGCCGCGCAGGTGGAGCGCGACGCCGACCACCTGCACGGAGTGCTGCGCGAGGTCACCGACCCCCGGCCCGGCGCGCTGGTCGTCGCCGCCTACGACACCGAGTTGTTCGGCCACTGGTGGTTCGAGGGTGTGGAGTTCCTCGGCGCGCTGCTACGCCGGGTGGCCGCGGACCCGGCGCTGACGACCACGACGCTGGCCTCCCGGCTCACCCGCCACCCGCCCACCCGCCGCCTGGCGCTGCCCGAGTCGTCCTGGGGCTACGCCAAAGGGCACGCGAGCTGGGTGACCGACACCACCCGCCCGATGTGGCAGGAGCTTCGCCGGGCCGAGCAGCGCGCCCGCACCGCCCTGGCCGGCGGGCGGGGCAGCACCGCCGCCCGCACCCAGGTCGCCCGGGAGCTCGCGCTGCTCGCCGCGTCGGACTGGCCGTTCATGGCCACCCGCGGCCAGAGCGTGGGCTACGGGCAGGACCGGGTCGCCGAACACGCCCGGCACCTGCACGAGCTGTGCCACGCGATCGAGACCGGCAGCGAGGACCCGGCCGCGATCGACACGCTCGCGGCTCACGACGACGCTCCCAGCGACCCCGGCCCGATCCTCGCCGCCCTCGACCCGTCGGACTGAGCCCCACCCGACCGATGTGGCAGGAGCTGCGCCGGGCCGAGCAGCGCGCCCGCACGGCGCTTGCCGGCGGGCGGGGCAGCACGGGCGCCCGCACCCAGGTCGCCCGGGAGCTCGCGCTGCTCGCC
>SLLJ01000418.1 GCA_007134165.1 Nitriliruptoraceae bacterium
CCAACCGTGCGATGCGGCTGGTGCTGCTGGCGTTCACGGGCCTGATGGTCGGCACCCTGCTGACCTTCGTGATGCTGCCCGAGCTGATGTTCGAGCGCGGCAACCCGCTGCTGATCACCGTCGAGGGCGGCTACGTCGCCAAGAACGTCGTGCTGCTCGTCGCCGGCATGGTGGTCGCCTCGCAGCTGCGGACACCGCCGCCCGGAGGGGCACGCCCGGTGCGGGGCGGGGAGCTCACCGCCCGGGGCGGGCCTCCGGCGGCGGGTCGCTGACCCCGGCAGCTCGCGGACCGTGCAGCGCCCGTCCGACCTGGAGGTCGACCCACCAGTACTCGTCGACCCGCTGCCGGTCGGAGGTCTACGGTTGTCGGGCGTGGGAGGTGGTTCGTGACGGGCACGCAGCTGTACGTGCTGATGGCGGCGGTGGTGGCGCCGCTGGTGGTCGTGGACCTGCGGGTGGGGCGGCGTACGCCGGTGCTGGGGCTGAAGGCGGCGGCGTGGTGGTCGGCGGTGTGGGTGGTGGTGGGGCTGGGGTTCGGGGTGGCGGTGATGCCCTTCTACGCCAACGGGGGCGACGAACCGATCCTGACCTACCTGACCGTGTATGCGGTGGAGAAGTCGCTGTCGATCGACAACGTGTTCCTGTGGTTGCTGGTGTTCGCCGCCTTCGGGGTGCCGCGCGCGTATCAGCGTCGGGTGCTGTTCTGGGGGATCGCGGGGGCGGTGGTGCTGCGTACCACGCTGATCCATGCGTCGACCGCGCTGCTGGAGCGGGCGAGCTGGCTACTGTTCGTGGCGGCGGGGGTGCTGCTGGTCGGGGCGGTGAAGCTGTGGCGAGAACGGCACGACGAGCCGGAGTCGTTGGAGGATCATGTGCTGGAGCGGTGGCTGCGGCGGGTGATCCCGACCACCGACGGGTGGCGGGGTGAGCGGTTCGTGGTGCGCGAGGGGGGCCGGTGGCTGGCCACGCCGCTGCTGTTCGTGCTGCTGTTCGTGGAGCTGTCGGATGTGGTGCTGGCGCTTGATGCGCTGCCGGCGGCGTTGAGCGTGACCTCGGATCCGGTGGTCATCACCGCGGCCAACCTGTTCGCGCTGCTGGGCTTGCGCTCGTTGTACTCGCTGCTGGCGGATGTGGCCGAGCGGTTGCACTATCTGAAGTCGGCGGTGGCGGTGATCCTGGCGTTCATCGCGGTGACGTTGGTGCTCGAGCACGTGTGGGGGGCGTATCCGCTGTCCACGCTGCACTCGCTGTCGGTGATCGTGCTGATCATGGCGGTCGCGACCGTACGCTCGCTGCGGCTGGGCCCGCCCGACCCTGACCCTGCGGCCGACCCCGACCCTGCGGCCGACCCTGACCCTGCGGCCGACCCTGACCCTGCGGCCGACCCCGACCCTTCGGCCGAGCGGTGACGACGTTGTCGATGAGGAGACCGTGATGACCAGCAACCAGAACCCGGCACCCGGCCTGCGCCGCATCGGCGTGCAGCTCGAACCGCAGGCCACCACCATGGACGCCCTGCGTGAGGCGGCCGTGGCCGCTGAGCAGGCCGGCTTCGACAGCGTTTGGACCTGGGACCACTTCTTCCCCCTGCACGGTGATCCCGACGCGGCCCACTTCGAGGGCTGGACCCTGCTCAGTGCCTTCGCGGCCGACACCTCCCGGGTGCAGCTCGGCCACCTGGTGACCTGCATGAGCTACCGCAACCCGCACCTGCTGGCCGATATGGCGCGTACGGTGGACCACATCAGCCGCGGGCGCTTGGTGCTGGGGCTCGGCGCGGGCTGGTTCGAGCGCGACTACACCGCCTACGAGTACCCGTTCGGTACTCCTCAGGGGCGTCTGCGCGATCTCGAGGCCGGCCTGTACCGGCTGCGCCTGCGGCTTCGGCAGCTCAACCCACCGCCGGTTGGCCCGCTGCCGCTGCTCATCGGAGGGGGAGGCGAGCGCATCACGCTGCGGCTGGTCGCCGAGCACGCTTCGATGTGGAACGGCTTCGGACCGCCCGAGAGCTTCGCGCATAAGAACGCGGTGCTCGACCGCTGGTGTGCCGAGGTCGGCCGCGACCCTGCGTCGATCGAGCGCACCGCCCTGGTTCCGCTCACCGAGTTCACCGCCGGGCCGCGACCGCTCGAGCAGACCGTCGATGCCTACGCGCGGGCCGGGGTCCAGCACCTCATGCTCAACCTCGGCCACCCGTTCGACCTCGACGCGGCGTTGCCAGTGCTCGACGCGGTCCGGACTCGCGAATAGGCAGATCACAACGGGCAGGCGGCATGCCATCCGGGCGGCACGTCGGTGAACACGGCCGGCAGTCTGCGCCGCGCGCCCGAGGCCGACAGCGGAGCGGTGCGCCGGCCGAGCTCGACCGCCAGGCGCCGCACCTGCCTCAGCTGCCGGTCGGTGAGCTGTTCGGGGTCGGGCACGGTGTCGGGCACCACCGTCTCCTGCGAGACGTGCACGGTGTGACCCAGCGCTGCCAGCACCGACAGTGTCGTCCACGCATCCAGGCTCACCGGATGGCGCAGCGCGTCGTCGAGCAGGGCACCGAGCGGTGACCCGGTCACGTCGGCGTCGAGGCGGCCACCGGGCCGATCCGCCTCGACGAACGGGTCGGTCAGGATCCGCAGCCGGTGCTGCCAGCGACCCTGCGACCACTGTGCCGAGTTGCACGCCAGCGCCGGACCGAGCCCGGGTCCATCGACGCCTCGCACCTCGCCGGCCACCGCCAGGGCCACCCGCGGCGGCTGGCGGGCCGCGACGAACACCGCTAGTTCGCTGACGGGATCGCTGCGGTCACGGTGCTGGGGGCGACGGGCGCGCACCAGGACGCCGGTGTCGTCGTCGTCCAGCACCAGCAGCGTGGGCGTGACCCCGCCGTCGTCCTGCGCCAGATCGTCGGCCGCAAGCTCGGCCAGCAGGTTCTCATGCTCCTCCCAGTGTCCGCTCATCGGCCAGGCTCCGGGGTCGTCAGCGCTGCCCGGTGGCGCAGGCGGGTCTGAGCGCGCCGCCGGTCCTCGGGGCGCACCATCGCCGGATCCACCGGCCGGTCGAAGCCGTAGCGGGCCCCCCAGCCGGGTGCGACCGCGACCACCACCCCGAACCGGGACAGTGCGTAGACCGCACCGGGGGGACTGAAGTCGTCGTCGGCGTCGGGAGGCTGGCGCCGGCTCATCCGGGTGGCGAGGATCTCGGCCCACGGACCGCCCTGGGGCAGTGGCTCGGGTGGTTCGAAGCGCAGTCCGCCCTGGTCGTCGAGGTGGAACTCGAGCAGCAACCCGTCGCGGCTGATCGCTCCCAGCGCATCTCGCTCGACGCGATCGACCGTGATCGCCCGGCCCGCCAACGCAGCCTCGACCGAGTCGAGGTCGGGGCGCACCGCCCGGGAGTGGGTTCCCACCGGCTCTGGGTCGACGTCGAACGGCTCGGGCACGCCAAGTCGGACCTCGGAGACCACCACCAGGCGGGTGAGGTCGAGCAGGTCGGGCAGCAGCAGCAGTTCGGCGATCACCTCGTCGTCTTCGACGCAGGTCGGCGGCCGCCCTCGCAGGTAGAGGGTCGGCTCCTCCCCCTCGAAGGCGATCAGGGTCGGGTGGACCGCAAGTCCGCGCTCTAGGCGGGGGACGGCCTCTTGTCGCGCGGTGGCGATCGGGTCGTGGAAGCTCGGCATCGGAACGGGCACGGGGACGGCAACCTCCTGCTCGACGTCTCCGGCATGATGCGCGTCGGTGGGTGATCCTGCCCGTCGCGGCGCCCCCGTCCTGTGGAAAAGCTGGTGGGGGCGGGCAGGTCGCCGGTCGGGCGGCGGTCAGTCCACGCACCAGCGTCCGGTGTCGAGAGGCTGACGCTCGCCGCAGCTGTCGCCGTAGGCCTCGTACCCCGACCCGATCGGGCTGTAGCGGTAGAGGTCGTCGCAGGCCTGCAGGTCGCCGGCCTCGCAGGCCTCCCACAGCGCGTCGAGTCCGGCATCATCGCCGTAGTCGTTGCCACCGGCACCGATCTCGGGGCCGTCCCATCCGTCGGGCAGGACCGGGGATCCGACGCCGTCGCAGTTCACGGTCATGGGTTCGGGGGCGGCGATGATCGCCTCGAGGTGCTCCCGGAGGAAGGCGTGGGTGTAGCTCAGTCCGACCAGTTGGCGACCGTCGCCGGAGGCGAACTCGGTGATCACGCCGGTGACCCGGCCACGATCGTCGAGCAGGGGGCCACCGCTGCTGCCGTAGTCGGTGATCTCGTCGGAGGCGATCGCGATGCGCTCGTCGTTCTCGACCTGGAACGACATCAGCGTGCCCGGCGCCACCGAGAAGCGCAGCAGCGGCGTCGGGTAGCTCAGTGCGGTGAGTGGCTGGCCCTCGACGAGCTCCGCGGTCGGTGCCCACTCGAGCCAGGTGTCCACCGGCTCGCTGACCTGCATCACCGCGAGGTCCGGCCAGGTGCGGATGCCGATCACGGTGGCGGTGCGCTCCTCACCCTGGCGGGAGACCAGGGTCGGAGACGCGTCGATGTCCACGACGTGCGCGTTGGTGACGAACAGCTCCGGAGCGATCGCGAACCCGCTCCCGGTCGCGCTCATCCCGCAGCCCTCGACCTCGACTCGCCACACCGCGTCGCCGAACCGCTCTCCGAGTTGCTGCGCGGTCAGGCCGCCGGTCGCGTCGGTGGGGTCGGGGTCGGGGTCGTTTGGGTCGGGGTCGGGGTCGTTTGGGTCGGGGTCGTTTGGGTCGGGGTCGTCGCTGGCATCGACGGTCGAACCGGTCGGATCCGGTTCCAACACGGCCCAATCGGCGGCGAGGTCAGCGGCCGACGTCGGCTCGCTGCCCTGCCCGCGCACGATGAGCGCCACACCGAGCACGGCGATGATCACGATGCCGACCAGGCCCCCGATCACCCAGGGCATCGCTCCGCCGCCCCGTGGCGGTGGCGGGCCGGGGGGTCCGCTGCCGGGCGGTCCACTACCGGGCGGTCCACTACCGGGGAGTCCGCTGCCGGGG
>SLLJ01000344.1 GCA_007134165.1 Nitriliruptoraceae bacterium
CACGAGCAGCAGCGCCAGCGGCCCGCGCAGCCGGTGCCACCCGCGGCCGCCGGCCCTTGCTGCCGCGCGCTCGTCGGGCGCCGGGAGCGGATCGCCGCAGCTCCCGCAGAAGCGTGCCCCATGACGGGGCCAGTGCTGGGCGCAGTTCGGGCAGCGCACCGTGCGGGAAGCTCGCATGCACGCAGGGTAGGGCCGGAGGTCCGGCGCGCCGGCGTACCCTTGGCACCTCGGCGCGTTGTCGACGATCGGGACGGTGTGCGGCGAGCAGCGGTGGTGCTGGCGGTGGCGGTCGCGGCGGCGCAGGTGGGGCTGCTGGTGGCGAGCGAGCGCCGGTTCGAGACCACCCCGGCGGTGCTCGGCGAGGCGGTGGTGTCCCCGGCGCTGCGCTGGACCTGGGTGGTCGGCTGGGCGCTGCCGTGGGTGGCGGGTGGTGTCCTGCTGGCGTCCGGACGCCTCCGCCTGGGGGTGGCCACGGTGCTGACCGCCGCGGCCGTGCTCCTCGCCGACGGCATCGCCGGGCTGTCCGCTGATGGCGATGTCGTGCAGCGCGGGGGCCAGGCGCTGGTGCTGGTCCTGGCCGTCGCCGCCGCGGTGACGACCTGGCTCGCACGGCCGCGTGGCGGGTGGCGCGACGGGGCCCGCGGCCCGGCTGGCGCCTACGTCGCGGTGGCGGTGCTCGCCTGGCTGCCGAGCGTGCTGCGGACCACCGCCTTCGCGCCACCGGGCGCCCCACGCCGTTTCGTCGAGTCCAAGGTGGAGGTGCTGTCGGGGCTGGACGTCACCGCCAGCCTGGCCGGTGCCGTGGTCGCGCTGGCGGTGCTGTTCGCCGCACCCCGGCTCCGGCCGGAGGTCGGGGCGGCGAGCCTGGTGACCTTCGCGCTGCTGTCCCTGGTGGCCAGCCTCGGCGGGATCGCCCGGGTGCTGGACCAGGCGGCGATGATCTTCACGCCCGCGGGTGTGCTCGGCCTGGTCGGACTGCTCGGGCTGCTCGTCACCGCCCTACGGTGGTCGCGGCGGGCAGCCGCACCACGACCGCCTCCCACGCCCCCAGACGCAGCGTGAGCGCCTCCCTGCCGGGGTCGAGGGTGTGGTCCGGGCCGTGCACCACCTCGACGTCGTCGGCAGCTGCGAGCTCGACGTCGAGGTCGGCCAGGGTCACGAGGGTGTCGTCGTCGGTGGCGTTGAGCGCCACCAGCAGCCGCTCGGAGCCGTCCGCCGCGAGACGCTCGACGACCAGGGTCGGACCGTCGCCCACCAGCAGCCGGGTCTCGGCGTCGTCGTGCAGTGCCGGGCTGGTGGTGCGCAGCCGGGCGAGCTCGCCGACCGCCTCCAGTACGTCGTGGTCCCAGTCGTCCGGATCCCAGGGCATCGGTTCGCGGAACCAGCGATCCGCATGGTCGGCGTCAGCCGGTAGGGCATCGGACTGGCGCAGGCCGACCTCGTCGCCGTAGTAGATGACGGGGAGCCCCGGCAGGGTCAGCACGGCCGTGTAGGCCAGCGTCACCCGGCGCGGATCGCCGCCGGCCTCGTGGGCGAAGCGGGACTGGTCGTGGCTGGACAGGAAGGTCGCCGGCCGGGGTGTGTCGGGCCGCCGGTGGCCCTGCTCGTCGAGCAGTGCGGCGACCGGGTGGGCCAGGGCACGCACGTCGCCTCTCCCGGCGAACACCGCCACGAACCGTTCCCGCAGCGGGAAGGCGGTGGCGGCGTCGAGCACGTCGGCGTAGGTGTCGATGATCGGCTGCGAGGCCCACACCTCGCCGAGCAGCAG
Organism: Nitriliruptoraceae bacterium; assembly: GCA_007134165.1. Taxonomy (GTDB): domain Bacteria; phylum Actinomycetota; class Nitriliruptoria; order Nitriliruptorales; family Nitriliruptoraceae; genus SKJO01. Next base: position 1,769 of record SLLJ01000344.1, read on the forward strand.
CGTGCCCGGCCAGCGCTGGTCGAGCTCGGCGCGCAAGGTGCGCCACAGGTCGCGCGACGGGCCCTCGACGTGGTCGAGGCGGAAGCCGTCGACGCCGATGTCGTCGAGCCAGAACGGCAGCACCTCGTCGACCACGACCGTGCGCAGCGGTGGGTGGTCGAGGTCGAGTTGGGGCAGCTCGGGCAGGTTCGCGAAGGCGGCGTAGTCGTTGGGGCAGGACCGGAAGCGGTAGTAGGCGACGTAGGGGCTGCCCGCGCAGTCGGCCCGTGCGGCCACGAACCACGGGTGCTGATCCGAGGTGTGGTTGAGCACCAGGTCGTGGATCACCCGAAGGCCCCGCTGCTGGGCGTCGGCGACCAGCGTGCGCAGGGTGTCGAGGTCCCCGAAGCGCGGCTCGACCCCCGTGAGGTCGGTCGGGTGGTAGCCGTGATAGCCGGGCCCGGGCGTGACCGGGGAGAGCCACAGGGTGTTGGCGCCGGTGGCCACGATGTGATCGAGGCGTTCGTGCAGACCGGCGAGATCGCCCCCCATGGGTGCGGTCAGCGCCTGCGCGTAGCCAGGGTCGTCAGGGTCGCCGGGCACGTTCGCCGGATCGGGTCCGGTCGTGGCCGCCCCGGGCTCGCGCGGTTCACCTCCGACCTGGGTGTCGAGGGCGTCGCCGTCGGCGAACCGGTCGACGAACACGTGGTAGACCACGGCATCTGCCGGCCAGGCGTCGCTGACCGCGGTGCGGGGATCGGTGTCGGGGGTGGTGCAGGCCGCCGCACCCGCGCCGAGCAGCGCCGCCGCCAGCACGGCCGCCAGCAGCCGCTGTCCGGCCCTCACCGCTCGCGCCACGGCCCGCGCTCGCCCAGCGGGTCGGACTCACGGCGCACGCGGTCGGTCACGAGCACACGCACGTCGGACTCCATGCGGGTCACCTGCACGGCCAGTCCCGCCATCGCCCGCACGACCACCGCCACTCCCATCAGGGCGGCGCCCACCGCGAAGGTGATGATCCACAGGATGATGGCGAACGGCAGGTCGCCGTCGCGCAGTAGCAACGTGCCGGCGGCCACGCCGGCCAGGCCGGCCGCGTAGGCCAGCACGGTGCAGGCGCGCGCGGCGCTGCGAAGATCTTTGGGGCTCGGTACCTCGTCCATGGTGGTCAGGGTGCCCGATCGTGCGGGCCGGTGCACCGACCTCGCTACGATGCTCATGGAGGAGGGACAGCAGTGCACGCGGCCGGTGGACCTGAGGAGTGGGTCGAGCGCGACCTGGCGCTGGCCCGGCTCGAGGACGTCCTGTTCGCCCTGCCCGAGGGCCGGGCCCTGCCGGGACTCGACACGCTGCTCGCCGTCGCCCGCATCGACCTCGACGTCCTCGCCGACGACCGGGCCCGCAAGCTGCTCGCCGAGGCGCTGCTGACCCGCCCGTTCCGCCACCTCGACACGGTGCTCGAGGTGCGCACCGAGGTGGAGTTGCTCACCTTCGAGGTCGAGATCCTCACCGACCGGATCGCCGATCCCCGGGTGTCCGCACCGGTCCGCGACGAGCACCGGACCCGGATCGCGGCGATCCGCGCCCGGTTGGCGGCCATCCAGCAGGACCTGTGATCCCGCCGGGATGCGGGGTCGGGCTCAGCGATCGCCGGGCTGGGCCTCGTCGATCGGCCGGCCCGTCCAGGTGCGGAACGCCTGGCGCTGCTCGGCGGTGGGCTCGTCCACGGCGACCAGACGCCGCCGCGCGCGTGGCGCTCCAAGGGTGACCGGCACGGTCAGCAGCCGCGGGCCGCGCACCACCGTGACCGCCACCTGCTCGCCCGGCCGGAACGCATGCAGGGCGGTGGACAGCTCACCGCGCCCGACCGCGTGCCCGTCGATCGCGATCAACTGGTCGCCGCCGCTCAGCCCGGCCTGCCAGGCCGGACGGTCGCGCAGCACCGAGGCCAGCACCATCCCACGGTCCGACTCGCGGATGCGTACCCCCAGGTGCGGTGCCGGGCGCGGGTCGTCGGACTCGTCGCGCAGGCCCACGGCGTGCAGCGCCGCGAGCACCGGCGGCAGGTCGGTGCCGGTGACCAGTTCGCGCAGTTCGGTCGCGAGTTCATCCGTGCCGACATCACGCACCGCCGCCTCGACGTCCTGCTCGGTGTAGCCCTCGGGCCGGCCGGCGTGGCGCCGCCACAGCTCGCGCAGCACCGTGTCGAGCCCGTCGCCCTTGGGGTGCTGGGCACGCAGTCGCAGGTCGAGCCACCACGCGACCAGGGCCCCGTGGCCGTAGTAGTCGGTGCCGGCGTTGGGGGTGTTCTCGTCGCGGATGTAGTGCTTGGTCCACGCCTGGAGGGAGGCCTGGCGCAACGGCTGCAGCGCCACCCCGGGCCGATCCTCGAGGCGTTGCAGGTTGTCGCGCAGTGCGTCGAGGTAGCGCCGCACACTCCACGCCCCGGCGCGTACGCACAGCAGTTCGTCGTAGTGGGCCGTGAAGCCCTCGGCGACCCACAGCGACTCGCTGAGGACCGGGTGCTCGTAGTCGGGGCGGACCAGGTCGGCCGGCGTCAGGCGTTTGACGTTCCACAGGTGCAGGTACTCGTGAGCCAGCAGGAGCTGCAGCCGCGCGTAGACGTCCTCGCTCTGGAACACCCGGGCGGGGATCTGGATGACCGCACCGTCGCGGTGCTCGAGCCCGCCCCCACCCTGGTCCCAGGCGGTGACCAGGAAGGTATAGCGCTCCACGGGCAGGTCGCCCTCGAACAGCGCGACGGCGGCCTCGCCGATGGCCTCGAGGTCCGCGCGCAGCATCCCCAGCGGCTGAGTCCCGCTGTGCCCGGCCCACACCAGCTGGTGGGGGACCCCGGCCACCTCGAAGTCCAGGCTCGGGAAGTCCCCGACTTCGAAAGCCGAGTCGATGAGGTGGTGCAGGTCCTCGGCCCGGTAGGTGTCGGGCTCGTCGCCGGGGGGCAGCAGTGCGTGCACCCGGTGTTCGGGGGGATCGGGCGGCAGGTGCACCTGGTGGGGATGATGCTCCGCTCCCTGCACGTAGGGGAAGGTCGCGGCCGGGATCAGCAGGGCGTGGTGGTCGTCGACGTGGTTGGTGCGCACCGTCAATTCGTTGGCGTACAGCTCGAGCTCCACCTCGACGTCCGGGGGACCCGGTTCGTCGGCCGGTTCGTCGGGCAGCTCGTCGGGCAGCTCGTCGGCTGGTTCGTCGGCCGGTTCGTCGG
>SLLJ01000103.1 GCA_007134165.1 Nitriliruptoraceae bacterium
GGGCAGGTGGGTTCAGGGAGCAACCGTCCCGAGTTCCTCGTTCATGCGCGCCTCGGCGTCGGCGAGCGCAGCCGCCGGGTCCTTGTCGCTGACCCAGGTGGCGTTGAGTTCATCGGCCAAGGCATCCCAGGCGCCGGCCCAGCCGACCACCGCGGGCACGAACACCGCAGTGTCGGCCGCATCCGCGTAGTTGGCCCGCTGAGGTGCATCGTCGAGTTCACCGCCGGTCAGCACCGAGGTGCGGTTGGCCAGGTGCCCCGTGCCGCGGGCCCAGGCGCCGATGTTGTCGTAGAGGAAGGAGACGAACTCGAGCGAAGCCTCGCGGGCTGCGTCGTCCTCGTTGGACTCGGCGGGCAGGACCCACAGGTGCGAGTCGCCCCAGAAGCCCGGCTGGTCGTAGAGCACCGGGACCTGCAGGGCGGCGTAGGTGAAGTCCGCCTCGCGGGTGTACTGGTCGACCACCCAGGTGCCGTTGTGCAACACGGCGACGTCGCCGGCAAGGAACGCGGCCTGGGAATCGGTGTAGCCCTGCGTCGGGTCCGAGGCGCTCGTCGCGAGCTCGTTGAGCAGCCGCAGCGCCTCCTGACCCTCGGGGGTGTCGACCGTGGCGTTGCCGTCGGCGTCCACGATGTCGCCGCCCTGCTGTGCGACGAGTCCGAGGAAGAGCCGGGCACCCACGGCGAACTCGAACCAGTCCTGCGAGAAGTACAACGCGTCGGTGGCCTCCTGGACTGCGGACGCCTGTTCAAGCAGTTCGTCGACGCTGGTCGGCATCACGGGTGAACCGTCGGCGTCGACCAGACCGGCCTGCTCGAAGAGGTCGACATTGACGTGCCACAGGCTGCCGTGGATGTCGAAGGGCGCGGCGTAGACCTCGCCCTCGAAGATGGCCCCGGCCTGCGCCGGCTCGGTGTAGTCGGAGAAGTCCACTCCGGCGGCTTCGAGGTCATCATCGATCGGGCGCAGCAGGTTGCGGTCGGCGAAGTCCGGCAGTCGGTGGGAGTGCATGACCGCCACGTTGGGCGGATTGCCCGACGCGAAGGTGGTGGACAGCTGGGTGTAGTACTGGTCCCAGACCGCGCCGCCGAGTCGATCGACGAAGATGCCGTTGTCCTCGGCGTTGAACGCGTTGGTGAGGATCTGGATCACCTCGCACTCGTCGGTTGCCTCAGAGACGTCGGTCACTCCCTGGGTGGACTCGTCGCAGTCGCCGAAGAACCGAGCCAGCGTGATCGTGAGGTCGTCACCGCTCGGAGCAGCGTCGGCATCGTCGGTGCCGACGTCGGCATCGGTGTCGGTGGGGTCGGTGTCACCGTTCCCGCCGCAGGCACCGGCGACGAGCGCCAGCGCGAGCAGCAGTCCCAGGACACGGAACCGTCGTGTCGTGTCCATGCTCTCCCTCTCGGTCTCCGGATGCTTCATCCGGCAGGTGCGTGCGCGTGCCAACGGGTCGCTGACACGGGTCGTGCTTGGGGGGCGGGTCGGTGCGGCTACTTTCCGCCGCTGCCCAGCGAGATGCCCCGGATCAATTGGCGCTGGAAGATCATGAACAGGAGCAGCAGGGGCAGGCTGGCCAGCACGCCCCGGGCCATCAGCGCTCCGAGTTCGGTGGCCTGGGCGAAGTTGCCCTGCAGCGAGGCCAACCCGGTGGTGATGGTGAACATCTCCCGCTCGGTCGCCGAGACCAGCGGCCAGAGGTAGTCGTTCCAGGTCAGGACGAAGGTGAAGATCGCCAGCGCGGTCATGGCCGGCATCGCCATCGGCAGCATGATCTGGCGGAAGATGCGCCACCTCGAGGCACCGTCGATCTGGGCCGCCTCCTCGATCTCGCCGGGGATGGCGGCGAAGAAGGTGGTCATGATGAACACCCCGAGCGGGACCCCGACGCGCGGCAGGAACAGCCCCGGATGGGTGTTGTGCAGCCCGAGGGTCTCGAAGATCAGGAACAGCGGGATGAACATGACCTCCTGGGGCACCATCAGTCCGGCGATCACCACGGGGAACAGGATCTTCTTGCCCGGGAACCGCAGGCGCGCGAACGCGTAGCCGGCCATCGACGACACGGTCAGCGTCAGCAACGTGGTGGAACTGGCCACGATCAGGCTGTTGAGGAACCACCGGCCGCTCAGCCCCACCTGGAAGACTGAGAGGAAGTTCTCGAAGGTCACCTCAGGTGGCAGCAGGTTGCTGGTATCGCGCTGCAGGATCTCGTTGGGCGTCAGCGACAGCGAGAACATCCACCACAACGGGATCAGCCAGATGATGGCGAGCACGAGCAGCAGCGCGGTCGGCAGGTGCTTGCGCACGAACCGAGCACGGCGAGATCGGGTCACCGGCTGGTCATCGGTCATCGCCCGGTCCTGGGTCGCCGGCTGGTCCTGGGTCGTCGGTGCGCTCATGCCTCGTCCTCCCCACCACGCAGGAACAGGAACTGGATCACCGAGACCACGATGATCACGAAGAACAGGAAGATCGACATCGCGGAGGCGTAGCCGAGCTGGAAGTCACGGAACCCACGCTCGAAGACGTGCTGGATGAGCACCCGCGTCGCCCCGTCGGGACCACCCCGGGTCATGATGAACACCTGCCCGAAGATCTGGAACGAGTAGATGACCTGCAGCACGACCACGAGCCGGATCGTGGGGCGAAGCCCCGGGATCGTGATGTGTCGGAAGGTCTGCCAGGGCCCTGCGCCGTCGATCGAGGCGGCCTCGTACTGCTGCCGGTCGATGTCCTGCAGACCGGCGAGGAACAGCACGAGGTTGAAGCCCACCGTCCACCACATCGTGGCCACCACGATGGCGGGCATTGCCCAGGTGGTGCTGTTGAGCACGTTGATGGGTTGGGCACCGAACCAGTCACCGACGACCCCGACCAGGCCCAGCGACGGGTTGAGCATGAAGGCCCAGATGAGGGTCAGCACCGCCACCGAGAGCACGTAGGGAGCGAAGAACATCGCGCGCAGCAGCCCGGTGATCCGGCTGGGTCGGTTGACCGCAAGCGCCAGAGCGAGACCAACCCCGACGATCAGCGGCGTCGACATCACCACGAACAGCAGGGTGTTGCCGAACGACAGCCAGAACTGCGAGTCGTACCACCGCCCGCCCTCACCGGGGTGGATGCCGAGCACCGCACCGAACAGCACGACGATCCCGACGCCGAGCGAGATCGCCGCCACGCGGCTCACGGCCCCCCGCCGCCAGGCGAGAACCACCGGGATGAGCAGGGCGAGGCCGATCAGCCGCAGCGGAAGCATCCGTCCGGCCGTCCAGGTCATCTCCGTACCCCAGAACATCCGGCGGTAGTTGGAGAGGCCGATCCACTCACGCCGCGTGATGTCGAGGAAGTCCCAGTCGAAGAAGCTCATCACCGCGGCCTGGAAGACCGGGTAGAGCATGAACAGCGCGTAGGCCGCGAGGAACGGCAGCAGGAAGCCCAACCCGCCGAGCTCCCGAGGCGAGAAACGCTCGGGGCCTGCTCGCCGGGAAGAAGGACCGCTGCGTGCGGTGGCCGGTGTGTGCTGCTCGGTGCGCCTTGCCTGCTTCAACGCCACCATCATCTCCCGCCTGCTCCGGTCGGTTGCCGCCGACCAACTGCCGCCTACCGCTTTCGTTCCGCCAAGCTCGCCTAGGCTTTACCTTACGACTCCCGGGAATCTACTGTCAAGTGCTTTCGTCTACTTTCGCAAACGCAAGTTCCTTGGCAACGTTGCCGTGGCTCAGGGCCTAGGCTTCGACCTGCAGCGTCATCGACCCACGAGAAACGATGACCACCGATCCACTGCCTGCGGCGCTCCGCCGGGAGCGCATCTCCGCGCTCGTGCAGGACCGCGGCTTCATCCGTGTGGCCGAACTGAGCAGGATCTTCCGCACCTCACCCGTCACCATCCGCAGCGACCTCGACAACCTCTCCGCACATGACCTGGTCCGGCGCGTGCATGGCGGGGCGGTGCCCATGGTGGGTCCGCCCACACCGGTCGACGATGAGACCGAGGACCCCTACGCCTCCGAACGGGCAGCGATCGGCGCCGCCGCCGCCGATCTCATCGAGCCGGGTCAGACGGTCGTCGTGGCGGGATCAGTGACCACCCGACTCGTGGCCCGCGCCTTGGCCCACCGCACCGAACTGCACGAGGTCGTCGTGCTCACCAACGACCTGCGGATCGCCCTGGAACTCCAGCCCTCGATCCCGCAGGTCACCGTGCTGGTGACCGGGGGGACGCTGCGGTCCGATGCACCGGAACTCGCCGATCCCCTCGGTGGTCTGCTGCTCGCTGAGGTCACCGCCGACCTCAGCATCGTCGGCTGCGCGGGCCTGACCGCAGAGCGCGGCCTGACCGAGTCCAACGTGGCGGTCGTCGAGGTCGCACGCCGCCTGCTCAACGCCGGCGACCGTCAGATCGTGGTGGCCGACACCGGCCAGGTCGGTGCGACCAGCCCAGCCCGCATCGCCCGTGCCGCGGAGATCGATCTGCTGGTGACCGGCGCCGGGGCCGACCCCGACGAGGTCCAGCGGCTGCGCGAGCTCGGCATCGAGGTCACGCTCATCGACTGACCACTGACCACCGGTGGGGCCGGACCGTGCTCACACGAAGCAGTCCATGCACACGAAGCGCAGCGCAACCGGACCTCGGCACTCGATGGCGTGCTGCTCGCCCGGGCGCACGGAGAAGACACGGCCCGGTTCCAACGGCTCACGGCGATCGGCCAGTCGCAGGGCCCCCTGGCCGGCGATCACGATCCCTTCGTGAGCATGGGGGTGCCGGTGGTAGGGCGTGGTCCCCTCCGGGGCGACGTCCAACGCCTTCAGTTCGACGTCTTCGACGCTCTTGAGGTGGCGGACGGTCACGCCCGGCTCCTCGGTGTCCGTGTCCGAACCGAGGTGTTCGAGGTGCGCGACGCGGGTCGGTCTGAGCGCCGTATCCGTCGACCAGTCGGTGCGGTCCCTGACCGTTCCTGATGTTTCA
>SLLJ01000179.1 GCA_007134165.1 Nitriliruptoraceae bacterium
GGCAGCTGCACGCCGGTGCGTTCGACCAGTCCGCCCTGCGCGTCGGTGACCACGACCTCGAGGTGGCCGCGCACCAGCTCGCGCAGCTCGGTACGGTCCAGCCGTTCGGGCAGGGCCAGGGCGTTGGCCTGGCGCAGGTGCCGTGCTCGGTGGTGGACCCAGTCCGGCAGACGGGCGCCGCGGGTGAGCTCGAGACGGGCGGGCGAGATCCTGCCGGCGTCGGATCCGGCCACGTGGTGGTGCAGCGTGAGGTGATGGTCGGCGGCCAGCCGCCCCGGCCAGGCCAGCACGTGCGGCGCGACCCAGTGGGCGCGGAGATCGGGCGAGTGGGTCACGGCGGGGCAGGTCCTCGGACCGGCGGTGGCTGCTGCCGACGGTAGTCGCCGGCCGGAGAGAGCGCCCGGTGGCCGGTAGCCTGGCTTCGATGCACGGCATGAGCGCCTCGTTCTGCGCGCCCGTCGATCGTCACCCGTCGATCGTCGCCCGTCGATCGTCGCCCCGTCTCCAGGATCCTGCCCGTGACCATGGTGCGCCCCCGGGTCCTCGAGGCCCGTCCGGCCGACCTGCAGCTCGCCGCCGAGGTGCTGCAGGCCGGTGGCCTGGTCGCGTTCCCGACCGAGACGGTCTACGGGCTCGGCGCCCACGCCCGGGATGCGGCGGCGGTTGCGCGGCTGTTCCGGGTCAAGGGACGTCCGGCCGACAACCCGGTCATCGTCCACCTCGCCGGTCTCGACGCGCTCGGGCAGGTCGCGGCGCAGGTCACGCCGTTGGCCCGGTCGCTCGCTGCGCAGTTCTGGCCGGGCCCGCTGACCCTGGTGCTCCCCGCCCGGGGCGACGTGCCGGCCGTGGTGACCGGCGCAGCGCCGACCGTCGGGGTGCGGGTGCCTGACCATCCGGTCGCGCTCGGGTTGCTCGCAGCCGCCGACCTGCCCGTCGCCGCCCCGTCGGCCAACCGGTCGGGCCGTCCCTCGCCGACCACGGCCGCCCATGTCACCGCCGAGTTCGGGGCCGACGTCGAGGTGGTGGTCGACGGTGGTGCGTGCCGGCTGGGCCTGGAGTCCACCGTGGTCGACGCCCGGGGTCGGGTCCCGGTCGTGTTGCGGGAGGGGACGGTGACCCGGGAGGATCTGGGTTTGGGCCTCCGCGGCGTCCCCGCGGGCCGGTCGTCGGCGGCACCCGGCGCAGGGACGTCGACCGCAGCGTCACCGGGGACGCGCTACCGCCACTACGCGCCGCGCTGCCCGGTGGAGCTGGTCGCGCCGGGTCAGGGCGGGATCCGCGCGGCGATCCGGGCCCGGGCGGGCGAGCACGTCGGGCTCGTGGCTGCCGCGCCGGCCGACGCCGTTGAGGCCGTCGCCGTCGGGGGTCGGGTGACGGTGCTGGCCACCTTCCACGACGCGGTCGAGCTCGGGCGGCGGCTGTACGACGCCCTGCGTCGCGGCGAGCAGGCCGGGGTGGATGTGATCGTGGTCGAGTCGGTCCCCGAAGCGGGGGTCGGACGTGCGGTGATGGACCGGCTGCGCCGGGCCGCCGGGCAGCTCGGGTAGCGTTGCTCGGGCCACCGGCGCACGGGGACGACACCGATGGGTCATCTGCGAGGGCTGCTGCACCCGGATCGGTACCACGGCCATGCTCGCCGGCCGCCGTTCTTCGAGGGCTGGTACTACAAGCTGGTCGATGCCACCGAGCGTGCCCGGTTCGCGGTGATCCCGGGCATCTTCCTCAGCGACGACCCCGACCGACACCATGCGTTCGTGCAGGTGCTCGACGGAACCACCGGGGCGGCCAGCTACCACCGCTACCCCGCTGAGGCCTTCGAGGCGGCGCGTGACCGCTTCGCGGTGCGCATCGGCCCCAACCGCTTCGATGCCGAGGGGCTGTCCCTCGACCTCGACGGCGAGGATCGTCGGGTGCGGGCCGAGGTCCGGCTCGGGCCGCTGGCGCCGTGGCCGGTGCGCCCGTGGTCGCCGGGCATCATGGGCCCCTACGCGCTGATCCCGTGGATGGAGTGCAACCACGGCGTGGTCAGTCTCGACCACGACCTCGACGGCTGGATGCAGGTGCAGGACCGCGCAGCCGACTCCTCGACGACGCGGGTGGAGCTGACCGGCGGCCGCGGGTACGTGGAGAAGGACTGGGGGGCGGCCTTCCCTGCCGGCTACGTGTGGATGCAGTCCAACCATTTCGCGATCCCCGGCACGAGCCTGGTCGCGGCCATCGCCATCATCCCCTGGGTGCGGGCCGCGTTCCCCGGCTTCCTGGTCGGGCTGTGGCACGAAGGGCAGCTGCACCGGTTCGCGACCTACACCGGCGCGCGCACCCGCGCGCTCGAGTTCCACGACGACCGGGTGTCCTGGACGCTCGGGGACCGTTTCCGTCAACTGGAACTGCACGCTTCCCGAGCCTCGGCCGGCCTGCTGCTCGGTCCCACCCGTGAGCACATGGAGAGCCGAGTGGGCGAGACCATGCTCGCCACCATCGACGTGCGCTTCACCGATCGACGGCGGCGCCTGGTGCTCGAGGGTCGGGGACGCAATGCCGGGCTCGAGGTTCACGGGGACCTCGACCGGCTGCTCGCGCTGCAGACCTGACCGCTCACCACTGCTGCGCCAACGCTTCGGTATCGCGTCTGTGACCGGCCATCCGGGTCGTATCACACCGGAACGCTATACCTGACCTGTCCGAGCGGCCATGGCCCGGCGCTTGATGCCGGGCGGGGGCGGAGCCACACTCCGGGCCGCTCTCGATGAGCGGTCCGTGATCCGGTCGTGCGTGACGGCTGGTCGCTGCGATCCAACCTGCCGGTCGTGCCGGTGGGTGACTCCACCTCCCTGCCCCCGAATGAAGGCTTGTCCGTGCTGCGTCGTTCCGGTCTGCACCGCACGATCATCTCGCTGCTGATGGTCGGCCTGCTGGCCTCGATCACGGCGCTCCCGGCGCTGGCCACCCCCGCCCCGCCCCAGGTCCGCGACTTCGGCCCCGAGATCGACCGCTACGCCTCCTACGAGGGCCAGACCCGCTGCATCGGCACCGAGCAGCCCGGTGTGCGGTACTTCCGTGCCATGCTGCAACGCACCTACGGCGCCAACGGCGGCGGGATCCTGCGCGGCTGCGGCCGCGGTGGACGCAGCGAGCACAAGGAGGGCCGGGCCTACGACTGGATGATCAACGCCCACAACTCCCGCCAACGGGCGATCGCCGACGGCTTCCTCGCCTGGCTGCTGGCCACCGACGAACACGGCAACCAGCACGCGATGGCCCGTCGCTTCGGCATCATGTACATCATCTGGAACGGACGCTCGTGGTCGGCCTGGCGGGCGGGGTCGGGTTGGCGGCGCTACACCGGCTCCAACCCCCACACGGACCACGTGCACTTCAGCTTCAGCTGGGACGGCGCTCGGCAGCGCACCAGCTATTGGACCGCGCCCCACTACGCGCCCGAGCCGCCGGGACCGTTCAGCGACGTTGCGCTCACCCACCACTTCGTCGACGAGATCACCTGGTCCGCGGACCACGACATCGTCACCGGTCGAAACGACGGCTCGTTCGCGCCGGGCGACCCGGTCACCCGTGCGCAGGCGGTGGCGCTGCTGCACCGACTGCTCGATGCCCCGAGATCCTCCCACGACCACGGCTTCGGGGACGTCGGCGACGGCGCTTACTACGCACCGGCGCTGCGCTGGATGGCCGAGCAGGGCATCGTCTCCGGGGTGCGTGAGGGCGTGTTCGCCCCCGACGATCCCGTGACACGCGGACAGTTCGCGGCGATGCTGTTCGCGGTCGCCGGCCGGCCCGGCGGCGACCCCTCCCCACCGTTCGCTGACGTCACCCCGTCGCAGCACTACTACCACGCGGTGGCCTGGCTCGTGGCCCGAGGGATCACCCAGGGGGTGACCCCGACCGAGTTCGGCGGCTCCGAGCGGATCTCCCGGGCCCAGGCCGTGGTCTTCCTGCACCGGCTGACCCACACGGAGCTCGCCTGGCAGAACGCCGAGGTGGTGCCCTCACTGGCCTCCACCTCGACGTCGTAGCGGCCGTCCGGACCGCCGGGGTCCCCGGCGGCACGGCACTTGAGCGGTCGTCCACTTCGGCGTAGGCTCAGGGTGAGCCCCTACCGACGGCCACCCACGCTCGCCCGTCGCCGCTGACGCCCGGATCTCGTGACCGGCGGGGGAGGCCGACCGGCGCGCCGGGCGGTGTGTCGGCGCGCCCTCCGTCCCACGAGGAGGGGACGGTCGTGCGCGCCATGCAACCGACCACCAGCCGCTTCGACGTTGCGCTCGTCGGGCTGCTGTGCCTGCAGTTCGTGGTGGGCGCGGCGGGTGTGCCCGCGCGTGCCACGGCCGGGAGCCAACACCCCGATCGCGATCGCGGTCGGGGAGGACGGGTCGGTGGTGGTCGTGGACCGCGACAACCGCCGGGTGCAGCGCTTCGGTGCCGAGGGCACGCTGCTGAAGGTGTGGAGGGAACCGGGCGGTGAGGACGGCCACCTCGATGGTCCCTGCGGACTGGCCATCACCCCGGACGGTGGGGTCGTCGTGGCCGACCGGTGGAACGACCGCGTCCAGCGCTTCACCGTGACCGGGGACTTCGCGTCCATGTGGGGCACCCGTGGGAAGGGTTCGGACCAACTGCTGTACCCCGAGGACGTCGCGGTCGGCCCCGACGGGCCGAGAGATGTCGTCGGCCGGCTGCGGTTCGACACCCACCGTCAGCCATCGCACGCTGAGTCCTACCCCGACGTGCGGCAGCGCTTCGAGGGCGAATCGGTCGCGATCACCTGCCCGGGGTGGGTCGCGAGGTACGAGTACGCCGGAGTCAAGCTTGTCGCCATCGCGTGCTTGTGCACCTCGGGGGGACGGATGCCGACTTCGAACACGTTCCCGCGCTGCGGGGCATCAGCGTGGGGGCCGACGGTGGGGTGCACGCTGCCGTGCACGCTGCCGTGCACGCTGCCGTGCA
>SLLJ01000328.1 GCA_007134165.1 Nitriliruptoraceae bacterium
CGCCGCCGGGCCAAACGTCAGCCGGCACCCATGATGCCGTCGACGGCTGACTGCACCTGCGCGAGACGGTCCGTGGCGTCGGCACGTCCGAGCAGGATCTCCTCGACGGCGGGTGCCATCTCGGCGTTGACCCGGTCGTAGTTGTCGGTGACCGGGAACAGGAAGGTGGTCTCCTGCTCCAGATAGAGGTTCCAGGCACCAACATCGACCCCGAGGTCCGCGTAGGCCTGCTGGGCGACGTCGCTGGCTTCCTGAATGGCGGGGAAGACGACCGCGTTCTCCCCGACGATGCGCTGACAGTCCAGCGAGCCGAGGTAGCGCACCCAGGCCCAGGCCTCCTCAGGATGGTCGGTGTCGATGGTGATGGAGTCGGCGAGTCCGTTGAACATGCTCCACCGGCCCTCAGGGCCCTCGGGCAGCGGGGCGAACCCGACCTCGCGGTCCAGGCCGGTGTAGGTGCCCACCATCCAGGAACCGTCCACGGTAAGCGCGATGTCACCGGTCTCGAACAAGGTTGCCTGGCCCAGTCCCTGAACCGCCTCGAGCGGCGCGGCGTACCCGGCCTCGATCATCTCTCGCCACCAGTTCAGGGTGGCGGCCAGCGCCGGGTCGTCGAACTGATACTCCACGCCCCAGGGGTTGTCGTCGGCGAGGTGGGTGAAGCCGATGCTGCGTGCGAAGCCACTCCAGTTGGCCTGACCGGCGGCTTCGGCGGGGTTGGAGTACCCGAAGCCGTGCACCTCGACGTTGTCGGCATCGAAGCCATCCTCGTCGCCGCGCACCCCGTTGGCGTCGATGGTCAGCCGGGCGATCACCTGCTCGAAGCTGCCCCCATCCTCGGCATTCCAGGTGGCCTGCGAGATGTCCTCGGCGCTGAGCCCCGCCTCCGCGAGTTGCCCAGCATCGTAGATCAGAGCGATCGTGTCCCAATCCTTGGGGAGCCCGTACTGCAGGCCGTCCTGGCCCCGCCACAGGTCGGCCAGGCCCGGGAAGTACTGGTCGAGGTCGACACCATCACGCTCGATGAACTCGTCGAGGGGGATCAGCACCTCACTCTCCACGAACTCGGGATAGAAGGCCAGGTGGTCGGTGAACACGTCGGGCGCGCGACCGGCGGTGAACTGCGTGGTGAGGTTCGACCAGTAGTCGTCCCATCCGAACAGCTCGAAATCGATCTCGATGCCGGACTCTGCGGTGAAGTCGGCAGCGCACTGCTCGTAGGCCGGTAACTGGTTGGAGTCCCACAGCCAGTAGGACAGCGTCACGTCGGCATCGAGGTCGGGCTCCTCGTCCACCGCAGCGCCCGGGTCATCGTCGGCGCAGGCCGCGACGATCACGGCCAGCGCCGCGATGCCGGCGAGGGCCCGCCAGCGGAAGGTCATCCTCATGAAGTCACTCCTTGTCGTTGGTCGATCGCGCACGGTCGTGCACGGTCCTGCACGGTCGGGGTCGGGCGAGCGTCACTTGACGCCGGAGAACTGGATGCCGTCCACGACGCGCCGCCCCATCACGAGGAACAGCACGATGATCGGGACCGCTGCGAGGAAGGTGGCCGTCATGAGTCCGGTCCAATCGGGCGCAGCCTGGGGCGAGCCCGCGCGGAACAGCGACAGCGCCACGGTAAGCACCCGCACGCTGGGGTCCTGGCCGACCACCAGCGGCCACATGTACTCGTTCCAGGACTGGATGAAGGTGAGGATCGCCGCGGTGGACAGCGGGGCCGCCATGATCGGCACCGCGATCCGGGTGAACAACTGCACGTGGCCCGCGCCGTCAAGCTTGGCGGCCTCTTCGACCTGGGTGTTGATGCCCAGGAAGAACTGGCGCAGGAAGAAGACGGTGAACGGGGTCATGAAGAAGAACGGCGCGACCACCGCCGGGAAGGTGTCGAGCAGTCCCAGGCTGTTGAGGAACAGGAAGTTGGGGATCAGGATGAACACCGGCGGGATCATCAGCGCCGAGAGGAACAGGTAGAACAGGGCGTCACGGCCCGGGAAGTGCAACCGGGAGAAGGCGTACGCTGCCATGGCACTGAACGTGACCTGGCCCAGGGTGACCAGGCTGGCCACGATCAGCGAGTTGCGCAGGTACAGCCAGAAGTTGAAGGTCACCCCGGAGCCCCCGGCGGCAGCGATCTCCTCGGGCGTCGCCAGACCGAGCACCCGGCGGAAGTTCACCAACGTAGGCTCGGGCGGGAGCAGCCCGGCCTCGCCGGTGAACAGGGAGGCGTTGGTGCTCAGGGCGGTGCGCAAGATCCACGCGAACGGGAACAGAGTCACCACGATCAGCGCAATGAGCACCGCCCAGGCCGCCACGCGGCCGGGACTCGGGCGGCGCCGGCGTTGCCCGGTTGACGTGGGGAGCGTTCCGGAGGATGAACGAGTTCGGCTGGCAAGCGACATGGGGACCTCCGGGCTCAGGCGAGGTCGGACTGTGAGGCGCGCAGCAGCTTCATCTGGATGAACGCCACCCCGACGAGCAGTAGGAACAGCACCGTGGCCATCGCGGCGGCGTAGCCGAAGTTGTTGAAGTTGAAGGCCTGGCGGAAGATGTAGAGGTAGATGACCAGGCTGGCATTGGCCGGGCCGCCCGGGGTGCCTCCAAAGCCGCCGGTGGCGACGTGCACCACGTCGAAGACCTGGAAGGAGCCCACGACCGTGATCACGAGCACGAGGGCGAGGACCGGGCGGAGCAGCGGCATCGTGATGCGCCAGAACATCTTCCACTCGCTGGCACCATCGACGCTGGCCGCCTCGTAGAGGTCCCCGGGGATCGTCTGGAGACCTGCGAACAGCAGCAGGGCCGTGTAGCCGGTGTGTCGCCAGATGTTGATGCCGGCCAGCGAGGGGATGACCTGGTCGGGTGAGCCCAGGAAGGGCTGGGCCGGGATGCCGATGGCCCGGAGGAACTCGTTGACGATCCCGAGGCTCGGATCCAGCATCCACAGCCACAGGAGGCCGACCACGACCTGCGGGATCAGCCACGGGAGCACCATGATCCCGCGGACCACGACCGACTGGGTCAGCCGGTCCATCATCACGGCGATCGTCAACGCCAGGACGGTCTGGATGCTGATGTTGATCACCACGTACAGCAAGGTGACCCGCATCGAGTGCCAGAACAGGGGGTCGCCGACGAGTTCCTGGTAGTTGGCCAGTCCAATGAACGACGAGGTCTGACGCAACAGATTGAACTCGGTGAAGCTCAGCCAAATGCCGCGGATCGCCGGCCAGAGATAGAACAGCACGAAGCCGAGCAAGCTCGGCAGCAGGAACAACATCGCCACCGAGGTGTCGCTGTGACGCACGCGATGCCACAGATCGGGAGGCGGCAGCGCGGTTGCCGGAGTCCGGGTCGTCGTGTCCACGCTCATCGTGAGCGCCGGACCGCTGATGAAGCGTCTCGCATCGCTCGTCCCCTCCGGGGTCGGGGCGGATCGCCGGGGCCCGTCGCGGGCGCGAGAGCTGGTCGTCCGAGTGGGGGCCACCCTGCCGCTCGCGTTTCCGTGAACGTTCCCGTGAACGCTCACATTGGCACACGCTCCCTCTCCTGTCAAGCACCGATTCGCAACCCGCGCCCCCGGGCGCAGTCCCCCGGCGCAGTCCCTGGGCGCAGTCCCTGGGCGCAGTCCCTGGGCGCAGTCCCCGGGCGCAGTCCCTGGGCGCAGTCCCCGGGCGCAGTCCCTGGAAGCTGCTCGAGCCAGGCGTCTAGCTCGAGGCGCGCACGACCAACTCGACGCCGAACACGTCACCTGAAGGCGCCGGTTCACCCACCCCGAGCAGTTCCAGCGCATGCTTGGCCGCTACCGTGCCGACATGCTCAGCGCCGATGCGCACCGTGGTCAGGGGCGGATCCCACGCCGAGGCGATCGCGATGTCGTCGCAGCCGACCACCGCGAGGTCGTCGGGGATCATCCAGCCGGCGCGCCGCACCGAGCCGATCAGCCCCGCTGCGACCAGGTCGTTGTAGGCGAACACCCCCGTCACCTCGGGGTGGGATCGCACCAGTTCGGCGCCGACCTCGCTCCCACCGGGCATCGAGGGCAGCGCCGGCAGTTGCACGACGTCCTCGATGCCCGCCTCGGCCGCCGCCACCAGGAAGCCCCCGACCCGCCGACCGGTTCCCGCCGCCTGGGTGGCATTGACCACTACCGCCAGGCGGCGGTGCCCGCGCGCGATCAGGTGCTCGGCCGCGAGCCGCCCGCCGGTCACCAGGTCGATGGTGAGCACCCGCGCGCCCGGCAGTGGAACATCACGGTTGAGCACGACCAGCGACGGCACGGTGGTGGCCACCGCCTCGAGCTCGGCGAGCTTGCTGTGGTAGAGGAAGGCGATGATCCCATCGACGTCGTGAGACAACTCGGTGAGCGCGGCGAGTTCGCGCTCGGCGTCCTCGTAGGTGTCCATCACCACCAGCTTGTGGTCGTGGGCGCCGAGCTCGGTCGACGCGCCATGGGCGACCTCCCCGAAGAACGGGTTCCGGATGTCGCCCGCGACCAGACCCACCGTGCGCGTGCGCCGGGTCACCATGCCCTGCGCGAGCCGGTTGGGCCGGTAACCGAGCTCGTCGATGGCCGCCAGCACCCGTGTGCGGGTATCGGGATGGATCTCGCCCTTGGCGTTGATCGCGCGGGACACCGTCTGTCGCGACACGCCAGCGCGCGCGGCCACGTCCTCGATGGTCGGACGCCGGCGTCCACCCAGTTGGCCACTCAGGACCCGCACCTCCCGTGAACGTTCACGAGCCTAGCCGATCAGCTTCGCACGCAACTCCGACCGACGCTGAGGTCGGGCACCATGGGCCCCGGCGGGCGGCCCCGGTCAGGCCTCGCTACCGGCGCGGGTGGTGTAGCGCTTGCGGTTCTCGTGGTGCTCGCGGTAGTCACGGTCGCGGTTCATACCCCGCCCGGTGGCCACGAACACCAC
>SLLJ01000416.1 GCA_007134165.1 Nitriliruptoraceae bacterium
CCGACGCTGGCACCATCCACGCTCCGGACTGACCACCCGCACCATCCCCGCCACCTGGCAGCCACCCGCCACCGGACCACCCGACACCACCGGACCACCCGGTACCACCGGCCCGCCCGGTACCACCGGCCCGCCTGGCCCGTCTGGCTGACCGGGGACGGGTAGGACTGGAGTCCGGGCCCCGGCGGCGGCTGGTCATCCGGCGAGATCGTCGGGTTGGATCGTGGCGAAGGTGTCCGCGGCCAGTGCGCTGGGGCCTTGTTGCTGTGCGCCTACCAGGGACCGGGCCAGTAGCTGCGCAGGGTGGTGCACCTCCCAGCCCGCCCGAGCGATCTGCATCGCGCAGCCGGGGTTCGCGGAGACCACACCTTGTGCACCGGTGCGACGCAGCGACGCATCCTTTCGGGCAAGCATGGCATCCCCGAAACTCGGCTGCAGGTAGGAGTACAGGCCGCCGGAGCCGCAGCACTGCTGCTCGTCGTCGGGTTCGAGCAGGGTCAGCCCGGGGATGGCGGCGACCAGGGCCCGTCCCTCGTCGCTCAGGCGCTGCACGTTGCGCAGGTGGCAGGGAGCCTGGTAGCCGAGGGTGAGACCGACCTCGCGACCCCGAGCGGCGACCTCCTGGGGGGTCACGAGCTCGGACAGGTCACGGACCCGGGCGCTGAAGGCGCGGGCCTCGTCGGTCCCGAGCAGCTTGCCGTACTCCTTCATGGCGGCGCCGCAGCCTGCCGAGTTCACCACGATGGGGCCCTCGGTACCCGCGTAGGCCGCGATCGTGGACTCGGCCAGGGCGTGAGCATGGTCCTCGCGGCCGCCGTGGGCCGACAGCGCACCGCAGCACGGCGGAGCCGGCTCGAAGCGGGGCCGGTACCCGACGGCGGCCAGCACCTGCGCCGTTGCGCGGTGCACGTCGCGGAACAGCCCGTCCATCACGCAGCCCCGGAACAGGTACGCGTCGCCACGTACCGGGGCGCCAGGTGGGGGGAGACGGTAGCCACGCAGGGTGTCGCCGAGACGCACACGTCGTGCCGGGCGCACCCGTGCGGGGAGCACGCGGTCCAGGCGCAGCGCCTGGGCGAAGGCAAGCAGCACCCCACCGGCACGCACCAGACTCCGGCGGGTCACCAACCAAAGCACCACGGCCTGGAGTCGCCCGGCGAGACCCCGTGGTGGCTGCCGCTCGGCGATCTCGGCCCGGGCCGTCTCGATCAGCGACCCGAACTGCACCAGGGAGGGGCACACCACTTCGCACGCCCGGCACTGCACGCAGGTCTCGAGCGAGTCGACCACCTCCGGGTCGTCGATCGACAGCTCGCCCTCGTCGACCAGCCGCATCGCCAGGATCCGGCCGCGGGGGCCGTGCTCCTCGAGCTTGGTGGTCTCGTAGGTCGGGCAGGACGACAGGCAGAACCCGCACTGCACGCAGGCGGCGAGCTGGTCGGCGTCGAACATCGAGAACGGTTCGGGCTGGGTCATCGTGGCGTCCTCGGGGCGAGCAGGGTGCGGTGCGGATCGAGGGCAGCGCGGACCCGTTCGGCCATCGCATCCTCGGGTGGGGGTCGCCAAGGCACCGGGGTGGCCCCGCCGTCCAGCACCAGCAGACGGCCGCCCAGGCTGTCGACCTGCGCGCCCGCGGCCGCCAGCGCCTCGCTCGTGCCGTCGAGCAGGCACACCCCGACCCCCTCGAAGCCGGCGTAGGCGAGCCCGGCGGTCGGTGCCCAGCTGGTCAGCTCCGCGAGCCGCGCCGGGTCGAGGGCGGCGCGTGCCGTGGTCGGCCACCTCGGCGGGTCCGCGGCTTCGAGGCCAGCGGCGGTGGCCTGCGCGAGGAGGTCGTCAGGATGCTCCTCGAGGTGCACGAAGGTGCCCTCGGGTGTGGTGACCACGGCGGCCGGCCGGTACAGCTCGGACAGCACCGCGAAGGCCGGCCGGTCGGTGGTGAACCAGGCGCTGCGCGGCGGGATCGGCCGGAGCTTCAAGGTCACCTCCGCGACGATGCCCACACTTCCCCAGGACCCGCTGACCAGGCGGCACAGGTCGTAGCCGGTGACGTCCTTGACCGTCACCCCACCAGCGGTGGTCACCTTCCCCTCGCCGGTCACCAGGCGTACCCGCAGCAGCCAGTCGCGCACCCGCCCGGCCTGCAGCTGCCGGGGGCCGGCCAGCGCCGTGGCGATCCGTCCCCCCACCGTCGAGCCGTGACCCGCGAGCGGTTCGATCGGGCACTCCTGGCCGTGTGCGGCCAGCAGCGCCTCCACCTCGGCGATGGGGGTACCGGCCCGCACGGTGACGACCAGGTCCTCCGGCCGGTGATCGATCACCCCGGTCAACCCCGCGGTGGAGACCACCTCGGCTTCCGTCGGCGGGAGGCGGTCGAGCACGCTGCCGCCTCCGCGCACGACCAGCTGCCGACCCTCGGTGCGTGCGGTCGTGACCGCGTCGACGAACGGCGCGAGATCCGTGGTCTGCGTCGCGGCGTCGCTCATACCCACGCTCCCTCCGGCACCATGCTCGCCTCCAGACACCCGACGGTGGTGGGCAGGACCTTGTCCGGGTTCGCCAGCCCGGAGGGCTCCATCGCGCGCCGCACGGCTTGCTGTACGGCGAGGTCGTCGGTGGTGTAGATCTGCGCGAGGAAGTCGCGCTTCTCCACCCCGACGCCGTGCTCGCCGGTGATGGTGCCGTCCAACGCCAGCGCCGTGGTCACGATGTCGTGACCGGCCGCGAACACCCGGTCGAGCACCCCCTGCTCCCGTCGGTCGAACAGCACGAAGGGGTGCAGGTTGCCATCGCCAGCGTGAACGACATTGAGGATGGTCAGGTCCTCGCGCTCCCCGATCGCGACCACGGCGTCCAGCATCTCCCCGAGCCGGGAGCGGGGCACGACCACGTCCTGGAGGAAGAAGTCGGGCGCCTGCTTGGCGATCGCGCCGGCGACGGCCTTGCGGCCCTTCCAGATACGGGCGCGCTGATCGGGGTCCGCAGCCCGTACCACTTCGATGGCGCCGTGCTCGCCGGCCAGCCGCGCGGCGGTGTCCACGCCGGCACTGACCCCGCCCGGCAGACCCTCGTACTCGAGCAGCAGCACCGCCGCGGCGTTCGTCGGGTAGCCGGCCTGCGCGTAGCCCTCCACCAGTTCGATGGCGCGGGCGTCCATGAGCTCCACCGCGTCGGGGAGCCGGTCGGAGGTCACCAGGGCGCCCACCGTGGCCGCCGCCGCGTCCAAACGTTCGAAGCCGGCCAGCAGCGTGCCGACGGCCGGTGGGGCGGGCAGCAGCCGCAACCACGCGCCGACCACGATGCCGAGAGTTCCCTCACCGCCCACGCTCACACCCCGCAGGTCCAGTCCGTCCTGCTCGGGCAGGCGACCGTCGAGCAGGTGTACCTCGCCGTCGGCGTCCATCAGCTCGACGGCGAGCACGTGCTGGCTCATCACGCCGTAGGTCAGCACGTGGATACCACCGGCGTTGGTCGCCACGTTGCCGCCGAGGGTCGCGGCGATCTGGCTCGCCGGGTCCGGTGCGAAGCGCAGGCCCTTGGCGGAGGCGGCACGTCCGAGCCGGGCGTTGACCAGTCCCGGTTCCACGTAGGCGCGACGGTTGACCGCGTCGAGCTCGAGCAACCGGTCCATCCGCGCGACGCTGACCACCAGCGGTCGCACTCCGCCCACACCCGTGGGTGTGGCGCCGCCGGCCAGGCCGGTGCCCGCCGCGCGCGGGGTGAAAGGCACCCGGTGGTCGCGGCAGGCTCGCAGCACCGTCGCCAGCTGCTCGCGCGTGGAGGGCAACGCGATGGCCAGGGGATCGGCGTTGAGGAACGACGCGTCGCGGCGGTAGGTCGCCCGGGACAGGGCCGAGGTCCGCAGGCCCTGCTCTCCGAGCACCTCGCGCAGCTGCGCCAGCAGCGCCGACTCGGGCCGTCCGGGTGGTGCGCCGTGGATCGGCGGGCCACCGGTGGTGGTCGGGCTCATCAACTCCCCTTCGACGTCGAGGTGGCGCCGGGCAGGCGCCGCACCAGGAACTCCGCGAGGTGCAGCACCTCGACCGGTCGATCCGAGGCGTGCACCCCCCCGCGCAGGTGCAGGATGCAGCCCGGGTTGTCGGTGATCAGCACCGACGCCCCGGTCCGGTCCACGCATCCGAGCTTGCGATCCAGGATCCCGGAGGACACCGCCGGTTCGCGCACCGAGGTCGAGCCGCCGAACCCGCAGCACTCGGCGGCCTCGGGCAGCGGGAGCACCCGAGCCCCGGCGACGTCGCGGAGGAACGCTTCGATCGCGTCGCCTCGGCCCAGGGTGTTGGAAGCCTGGCAGAAGCGGTGCACGGTCACCGGAGTCCGGTCGCCGTCGTCCAAGCTGCCGGCGGGCAGGCGTCCGGGCCCATGGGTCAGGTAGCTGATCAGGTCGTAGGTCCGTCCGGCGAGCTGCTGGGCCCGCTCGAGTTCGGCGGCGTCGTGGCGCAGCAGGTGCGGTGCGTCGTGTGCCAGCATCGCCAGGCAGGACGAGGCCGGCGTGACCACGTCCGCACCGTCGGCCAGTGCCTCCCGCGTCTGGCGCAGCATCGACCGGGCCGTGTCCTGCTCGCCGCTGTCGTAGGCCGGCAGGCCGCAGCAGTGCTGGTCGCGTGGCACGGTCACCTGGGCCCCCGCGGCGCGCAGCAGCTTGGCGGCGGCGATGGGGATCTCCGGCGCCAGGCGGTCCGACACGCACTGGAGGAACAACTGCACCTTCCGGCCGGCCAGGGGCTGGTCGGCGAGGCGGGGCGGCTCCTCCAACCGGCCGGGACGCAGCGTGTCGCGTGCCGGACGCACCGGGACCGCCGGAGGGGTCCGCCAGCCGATCCGGGTTGCCAGGGGGCCCCGGGAGGTCAGTGCGGAGGGCAGGGCGGTGACCCCGTCGCG
>SLLJ01000128.1 GCA_007134165.1 Nitriliruptoraceae bacterium
GCCCCGTCGCGCATGACGGTGATGCGATCGGCGATGGCGAGCACCTCGTGCAGCTTGTGGCTGATGAACACCACGGCCTTGCCGTCCGCGGCCATCGTGCGCACGGTGGTGAACAGCGCCTCGGTCTCCTGGGGGGTGAGCACCGAGGTGGGTTCGTCGAGCAGGAGCACCTGCGCGCCGCGGTAGAGGGTCTTGACCAGCTCCACCCGCTGCTGCTCGCCGACGGTGAGGTCGGCGATCACGGCCTCGGGCCGCACCGGCAGCCCGTAGCGCTCACCGAGCTCGACGACCGAGCGCTCGACGTCGGGGGCCGACATCAGCAGCGGCTGGCGGTGGTCGCCCAGCGCGACGTTCTCGGCCACGGTGAAGCGACGCACGAGCCGGAAGTGCTGGTGGACCATGCCGATGCCGTGGGCCAGCGCCTCCCGCGGGCTGCGCAGCCGCACCACCCGCCCGTGCCGGCGCAGCTCACCGGCGTCGGGTTGGTACAGCCCGGCGAGCACCGAGGCGAGCGTGGACTTGCCCGCCCCGTTCTCGCCGAGCAGGGCGTGGACCTCACCGGCACGCAGCGTGAGGTCCACCCCGGCGTTGGCGACCACGCCCGGGAACGCCTTGACGATGCCGCGCGCCTCGAGGTGAGGCCCGGACGGGGCACCCGGATCGGGTGCCCCCTCGGCGCGCTCGTCGGGCATGGTCGTGGCCCTCGCTCAGCCGCCGGCGCTTCCGACGACGCCCTGCACGAACCAGTCCATCGACAGCAGCTCACCCAGCGTCATCTCGACGCCGTCCTCGACCACCAACTCGCCGTCCTGGTCGAGCAGCGGGCCGGTGAAGGGAGCGAACTCCCCACCCATGATCTGGTTGCCTCGTTCCTCGATCAGCGCCTGGATGTCGTCGCCGACCGCGGGCCCGAACTCGGCGAGCCCGACCATGCCGTCCGCCATGGTGGCGTAGACCTCGCGCGGCTCCCAGCTGCCGTCGTAGACCTGCTCGGCGGTCTCGATGTAGTGGTCGGACCAGTCCCACACCGGCGCGGTGATCCAGGCGTCGGGGGCGAACTGGCTCTGATCGGAGTGGTAGCCGACCCAGTAGGCGCCGCGGGCCTCGGCCGCCTGGCCGGGTGCGGCGGTGTCCTGGTGCTGGGCGATGACGTCCGCTCCGCGATCCAGCAGGGTCTCGGCGGCCTGCTGCTCGATCTCGGGACCGAACCAGGTCGAGGTCCAGACTACCTCGACGGTGGCGTCGGGGTTGATCTCCTGGGCGCCGAGCGCGAAGGCGTTGATGCCCCGGATGACCTCGGGGATCGGGAAGGCGGCGACGTAGCCGAGCTGTCCGGTCTCGCTCATCGAGGCGGCGGCCATGCCCGACAGGTAGCGCGGCTCCTCCATCGCACCGAAGTAGTTGCCCAGGTTGTCCAGGGTGGTGTAGCCCGAGGCGTGGTCGAACACCACGTCGGGGAAGCTCGGGGCCACGGCGGCCATCGAGTCCATGAACCCGAAGCTGGTGCCGAAGATCAGGTGGTAGCCCTCGCGGGCGAGGTCCTCGAAGACGCGCTCGGCCGGCGCGCCCTCCTCGACGGACTCGAGGAAGGTGGTCTCGACCCGATCGCCGAGCGCCTCCTCCAGCGCTTGGCGTCCCTGGTCGTGGCTGTAGGTCCAGCCGGCGTCGCCGACCGGTCCGACGTAGACGAAGGCGACGCGCAGCACCCCGTCCTCATCGCCGCCGGTGCCGGCCCACGGCCCGTCGGCGACGGGCTCCTCCTCGGGCTCCTCGGCGGGCTCCTCCTCGGGCTCCTCGGCGGGCTCCTCCTCCGGTTCGTCGGCGGGCTCCTCGACGAGCTCCTCGAGCTCCTCGGGCTCGTCGACGACCGGGGCGTCCTCGCCGCAAGCGGCCAGCACCAGGGCGCCGGCGGCCAACGTCGCGATGATCCTGCTGAAGCGTGTCATGATCCCCATCCTCGGTGACGGTCCGGCCGCTGAGATCGGCCGGGAGGCGGACAGGGCCCGCACCACCTCAGGCGGAGCGGGCCCGGACACCATCGACTGCAACGACCACGATAGGAGGTCGGCTGAGCCGTGGGTAGTGCCGATGGCCCCGTCGCACCCCCGACGGCCGTCACCGGGCTACCTCGGGCCACCATCGCCTGGAACGCGCGGCTAGCGCGCGACGGTTGGCCGAATGGTCGGTGCCGACGAGCGCGCCGTCGACCACCACGGGCTCGCCGCCGACCAGCACCGTGCGCGCCCGGCGGTCGGGGCCGAGCACCAGGCCGTCGATCGCGTCGGGCACGTCCTCGAGGTCGTCGGCGGGCCAGATCACCACGTCGGCGCGGGCACCGGGCTCGAGCCGGCCCAGGTCGTCGCGCCCGAGGCAGGCCGCCCCGCCCCGGGTGGCCAGCCGCAGCGCGTCGTGGGGTCCGAGATCACCCGGCCGCCCGGAGCGCAGCCGGGCGGTGATGAGCGCCTGGCGCAGTTCGGGCAGCAGCCCGCCGACCTCGTTGGAGGCGGGGCCGTCGACCCCGAGCCCGACCGGCGCTCCGGCCGCCTCGAGGTCGCGCACCCGGCACATCCCCGCACCCAGCCGGCCGTTGCTCGACGGGCAGTGCGCCACCCCGGTCCCGGCGGCCCCCAGCCGCGCCACCTCGGCGTCGTCGAGGTGGATGCCGTGCGCGATCCAGACGTCATCCGCGATCCAGCCGAGCTCCTCCACGTACTGCACCGGCCGGCAGCCGAAGCGCGCCAGGCAGTCGGCCTCCTCCTCGAGGGTCTCGGCCAGGTGGGTGTGCAGCCGCAGCCCGTGGGCACGGGCCAGCTCGGCCGACTCACGCATCAGCTCGGCCGAGACCGAGAACGGGCTGCACGGCGCGACGGTGACCACGATGCGCTCGCCGTCGTGCCAGCGGGCGATCACCGCCTCGGTGGAGGTCAGGATCGCGTCGCGGTCCTCCACCACGTGGTCGGGGGGCAGCCCACCCCGGCTCGCGCCCAGGTCCATCGAGCCGCGCGCCAGGTGCAGTCGCACCCCGACGGTGTGCGCCGCCTCCCCCAGCGCGTCGAACACCGTGTCGTCCCCGCCGGGCACGAGGTAGTGATGGTCGGCAACGCAGGTGCACCCGGTCAGTGCCAGCTCCCCGAGCCCGACCAGCGCCGCCACGTGCACGTCGGCGGCGTCGAGCCGGGCCCACACCGGGTACAGGGTGGTCAGCCAGCCGAACAGGTCGCGATCGACCGCCCGTCCCCGGGTCAGCCACTGGTACAGGTGGTGGTGGGTGTTGACCAGCCCAGCGGTGACGATGCCCCCGGCCGCGTCGAGCACGACGTCGCCGGGTTCGGGGACGACCTCTCCGACCGCCTCGATCCAACCGCCGCGCAGCGCCACGTCCCCCGGCCAGCGCGCCCCGCGGATCACGGTGCGCACGGCCGCCGGGGCCGACCCGGAGACCGGACTCATGCCGGTTCCGGGTCGGGACGCACGTCCTCGGGTCGGCGCCCGACGATGTCCTCGTAGGCCCCGGGGTCGGTCGCGCCCTCGGTGTTGACCACCAGCACCCGGGCGTCGGCGTCCAGGGCGAGCTCGGCGCGCACCTCGGGGTCGTCGGCCGCGGCCAGCAGCCCGGCCAGCCCGGCCGCCCCCGACTCGCCCGCGACGATGCCGACCTCGGCGAGCCGGCGCATCGCCTCGCGTGCGAGCTCGTCGGGCACCGCGAGGTACGCGGTGGTGGCGGCCTGGATCGTTGGCCAGGCCACCGACGAGGGCGTACCGCAGTTGAGCCCGGCCATGATCGACTCGTGGCCCGCGTCGATGGTGGTCAGCTCTCCGGCCTCGGCCGACACCCGCAGGCAGTCGGCGCTCAGCGGCTCGACGGTCACGAACCGGGGCAGCGGCGCACTCCCCGCCGCGGCACGCAGGTAGTGCCGGATCCCGGCCGCGGCGAACGCCCCCACCCCGGCCTGCAACAGCACGACGGTGGGCGGGGCGCTCAGCTGCTCGTCGGCCTCGTCGAAGATGGTGTCGTAGCCGTCCATGACCCAGGTCGGGACCTGCACGTCGTCGTCCCCCAGCGCGACGTCCGCCACCGCGATGCGTCCGTGGGCCTTGGCCTCGGCGGTGGCGCGGGCGACCGCGCGGTCATAGTTGCCGGGGTGCACGACGACCTCGGCGCCCTCGCCGGCGATCGCGTCGATGCGGGCCTGCGCGGTGCCCTCGGGCACGAAGATCACCGCACCGAAGCCCAGCATCCGGGCGGTGCGGGCCACCCCCCGCCCGTGGTTGCCGTCGGTGGCCGAGGTCAGCGTCACCTCACCGAGCTCGGCCGCGGCGGCCAGCAGCTCGGACATCCCGGCGCCGGCGACCGGGCGGCCGGCCTGCTCGAGGATCAGGCGGTGCACGGCCCACGAGCCGCCGAGGATCTTGAACGAGGGCAGGTCCAGCCGCCACGACTCGTCCTTGACCCACACCCCACCCAGCCCGAGCTCGGCGGCGAGGTCGCGCAGCCCGTGCAGCGGGGTCGGGGCGTAGCCCGGCAGGGTGCGGTGCAGGTCGCGCGGACGCAGCTGCGCGTCCGGGACCTCAGCCCGCCTCGCATCCGTGTCGACGATCAACGCCCGCATCGCACCGGTCACCGCCGCCATGGCGGACCTCCTTGGTCTCGACGTTCACCGTAGGTCGCCCACGACGTCCTCGGGGCGGACCGGCGCGCGGGTCAGCGCCCGACCGGTGGCCGCCCGGACCGCGGCGACGACCGCCGGCGTGGCCGACATGGTGGGCAGCTCGGCCATGCCCTTGGCCCCGAACGGCCCCCACGGCGAGGGCTGCTCGACGAGCACGGCCTCGACCTCGGGAGCGTCGAGGCAGGTCGGCAGCAGGTAGTCGGTGAAGCTCGCGTTGCGGATCACGCCGGCGTCGAGCACGACCTCCTCCATGATCGCGTGCCCCATGCCCTGGGCGATGCCGCCCTCGATCTGCCCGTGCAGCTGCTGGGGGTTGAGCGCGCGGCCCACGTCCTGGGCGATGGCGATCTCGACCACCCGGACCAGCCCGAGGTCGGGGTCGACATCGACCACCGCACGGTGGGCCGCCACGCAGAAGTCCACGTGCAGGGCACCCTGCCCGTCGGCGTCGGGCTGCTGGGTCGGCCGGTGGCGGTAGCGCACGTGGTGCTCGATCGGTCCGTCCGCCACCAGCTCGGCCAGCGGGGCGAGCAGCTGCTCCCCACGCCACACCCCGGCGTCGTCGAGGTGGTCGCCACCGAGCCGTTCGAGCGCCTGCGTTCGCACCACCGTGGCCGCCTCGAGCGCGGCGTTGCCCGCCATCTGGGTCTGGCGGGACGCCGAGGTGGAGCCGGCCGAGCCGATCCGGCCAGTGTGGTCGAACGCCACCTCGACCTGCGACACCCCCAGCGTGGAGCGCACGACCTGCGCGATGATGGTCACCATGCCCTGCCCGACCTCGATCGCGGCGGTGTGGACCCGGGCACCCTCGGCGGTGAGCTCGACGCGGGCCTCGGCGTAGTCGTCGAAGCCCTCGCTGAACTGCAGGTTCTTGAGCCCCACCGCGTAGCCCACCCCGCGCACCACCCGGTCGCGGGGGGTGGTGAGCCCGGTGCCGCCGGGCAGGCGCCGGGGATCGTCGTCGGCGGGGGCGAGGGCATCGGGCAGCGGGATCGCCGCCACCGAGCGGATCACCTCGGCGGTCGGCAGCGGGTGCTCGATCAGCTGCCCGGTGGTGGCCAGATGGTCGCCGGGGCCGATCGCGTTGCGCAGCCGCAGCTCGAGCGGGTCGAGCCCGAGCGCTTCGGCCAGCCGGTCCATCTGCGCCTCGGCGGCGAAGCAGGGCTGGTTCGCGCCGAAGCCCCGCATCGCCCCCGACGGTGGATTGTTGGTCCGCAGGGCGTAGCCGTCGACCTCGACGCGCTGGCAGCGGTAGGGACCGAGCGCGAAGTAGCTCGAGTTGGCGACCACCGCGCTCGAGGTCAGCTCGTAGGGGCCGCCGTCGAGCAGCAGCTGGGCCTCGACACGCACCAGCCGGCCGGCCCGGTCGGCCTCGTGGCGGTAGCGCATCCGTGCGCCGTGGCGCTTGACGTGGCCGACAAAGCTCTCCGTGCGGTCGTAGACCATCTTGACCGGCCGGCCGAGCCGCAGCGCGAGCATCCCGAGGTGCGTCTGCAGGCTCAGGTCCTCGCGCGAGCCGAACGCCCCACCCAGCCGGCAGGGCTGGACCCGGACCTGCTCAGGGCTGAGCCCCAGGCAGGCGGCGAGCTGGGTGCGGTCGACATGCGTCCACTGGGTCGGCCCCCACAGGTCCAGCCCGCCGAGCCCGTCGGGCACGGCCAGCCCGGCCTCGGTGCCCAACGCCGCAGGATCCTGGGTGGCGGTGGTGTAGGTGTCCTCGACGACCACCTCGCCACGGGCATCCGGATCACCACGGCGTACCCGCACGTGGCGGAACACCGAGCCGCGCGCCAGCGCCTCGTCGAGGTCGGTCAGCGGTTCGAGTTCGTCGAGTTCGACGATGATCGCGTCGGCCGCGCGCCGGGCGGTCTCCGGGTCGTCGGCGGCGACCACCGCCACCGGCTCGCCCCAGGTGCGCACCTCGCCCTCGGCCAGCACCGGCTGGTCGGTGACCTTCTGCCCCTGGTAGCG
Source organism: Nitriliruptoraceae bacterium (assembly GCA_007134165.1). GTDB lineage: Bacteria > Actinomycetota > Nitriliruptoria > Nitriliruptorales > Nitriliruptoraceae > SKJO01. Next base: position 6,642 of record SLLJ01000128.1, read on the forward strand.
GTGACCGGGCACGTCGTCCTGGGTGAGCGCGGCGTGCACCCCGCGCATCGTCAGCGCCGGGGTCACATCGACGCGGACCAGCCGGGCGCGCGGCAACCACGCGCGGCGGGTCGCCCCCCACACCATGCCCTCGGCGTGCAGGTCGCCGAGGAAGTCGAACCGGCCGGTGACCTTGGGCACGGCGTCGGGGCGCGGCACCGACTCGCCGACACCGCCACGCACCGTCGGCCGCTGCACCAGGACCTCGCTCACGGCGCACCTCCCTGCGTGGCCTGGGACTGCGCCCGGGCTACGGCCCGCAGGATCGCGCCGTAGCCGGTGCAGCGGCACAGGTTGCCTGACAATGCCTCGCGGACCTCGGCGTCGCCGGCGCCGGGTCGGGTCTCGAGCAGGTGCGCCGCAGCGACGATCAGCCCCGGGGTGCAGAACCCGCACTGCACCGCGCCGGCGTCGACGAACGCCTGCTGCACCAGGTGCAGCTCACCCTCGGATCCACCGGCCAACCCCTCGACGGTGGTCACGCGGGCCCCCTCGGCGTCGGCCGCGAGCACCAGGCAGGCACAGACCACCTCGCCGTCGAGCAGCACCGAGCACGACCCGCACTCCCCCTGCAGGCAGGCATCCTTGGCGCCGGTGAGCCCGAGCCGCTCGCGCAGGACCCACAGCAGGCTCTCGAAGCCGGCCACCTCCGCGGCACATGGCTCGCCGTTGACTTCGAGCGTCACGATCATGACCAGCACCTCTCGAGCGTCCGGCGGGCGAGCACCCCGGCCGCGTGCCGGCGGTAGGCGGCGCTCGCGCGGTGGTCGTCGATGGGCGCGATCTCCTCGCGCACCAGCGCCTCGAACCGGTCGAGCACCGCCGCCGAGGGCCGGACGGTGCCCGACACCAGGGCCTCGGCGCGGCGCGCGCGCCGCACCGTGGGCCCGACCGCACCCAGCGCCACCCGGGTGGCGCCATCGGCGTCGCGCACCACGCAGCAGTTGACGGTGGCGATCACCATCGCCTGGCGTACCCCGACCTTGGCGAACGCCTGGTGGGGCGGCAGGGCCTCGGGCAACTGCACGCCCACGATCAGCTCGCCGGGCTGCCGGGCCGTGCGCTTGGGGCCGAGCAGGAACTCGTCCCAGGCCAGCCGCCGACGCCCCCGGTCCGAGGCCAGCACGACCTCGGCGTCGAGGGCCGCGAGCCACGGCAGCGCGTCGCCGGCGGGACTGGCCGTGCCGAGGTTGCCCCCGAGCGTGCCCACCGCCCGGATCTGGGGGGAGCCCACCGTGCGCGCCAGCTGCGCCAGACCGGTGACCGGTCCGGATTCCATCCGCGCCCAGCTCACCCCGGCGCCGATCATCCGCTCATCCCATTCGCGCAGCTCGGGCACCCGGCGCAGTGCCACCACCGAGGCGGGCCGCCGGTGGGTCAGGTTCACCTCGACCATCAGGTCCGTGCCCCCGGCCAGCAGGGTCGCGTGCGGGTCGGCCGCGAGCGCAGCAAGGGCCTCATCGAGACCCTCGGGCCGCTCGATGTGCATGGGCACGCACCCCCTGCGTCGACCCTCCGGACGCTAGCCCACCCGCCGCGTCCCGGGCAGCGGCACCAGCCCATCACCTGGGGGTCCTTCGCCCCTCGTCACCGAGCCCGAACGCCAGCATGATCGGTCCCGACCGTCATCGACCCAACCCACCCACCTTGCCCGACCCAACCCACCCACCTTGCCCGACCCAACTCACCCACCCTCGCCACCCCAAGGACCGTCCCATGAGGAGTTTCGCCGGCCGCGACATCCTGTCGCTCAAAGGCTTCGAGCGCGCCGAGTTCGAGCACGTGTTCCAGGTCGCCGACGAGCTCGAGCCGATCGCCCGGGCCCGGCGCAGCACCGACCTGCTGGCCGGCAAGACCCTGGTGACGGCCTTCTACCAGCCCTCGACCCGCACGCGGTTGGCCCACGAGGCCGCGATGCACCGGCTCGGTGGCAACGTGCTCGGCTTCTCCGACGCGAAGATGACCCGCGCCGGGGACTTCTACCAGGAGTCCATCAAGGACACCGTGCACATGCTGGAGTACTACGGCGACGCGATCGTGATGCGCCACTTCCAGCAGGGCGCACCACACGAGGCAGCGCGGTGGGCCAGCATCCCGGTCATCAACGCCGGGGATGGCTGGGGCGAGCACCCGACCCAGGTCCTCACCGACCTGTACACGGTGCGACGCGAGCTCGGCCAGGTCGACGGGCTCACCTTCCTGTGCATCGGCGACATGCGCATGCGCACGATGCATTCGATCGGCTACGCGCTGACCCAGTTCGACGCCGAGATGATCGCGGTGGCACCCCCCGAGATGTCACTGACCGAGGAGTTCACCGCCGAGCTCGCCGCTCAGAACCTCGACGTCCGGCAGGTCGACCACGTCGCCGAGGCGATCGGCGAGGCCGACGTCATCTACATGGAACCGGTCGTGCAGGCCGACTACACCGCCAGCCGTGACGAACGCGGCGAACAGGTGGGCACCACCCCCGAGAACTACCGGGTGACCCGCGAACTGCTGCGCGAGGCCAAGTCCGACGCGATCGTGCTGCACTCGCTGCCGCGGATGGACGAGCTGCCCCCCGACGTCGACGACACCCGGCACGCGCGGTACTGGGAGGAGGCCTACTACGGCGTGGTGATGCGTATGGCGCTGCTGTCGCTGGTCCTCGGCGCGCAGGAGCGATGAGCGATGCAGACCCTGCTGCGCGGCCGTGACCTGATCACCACCCAGGAGTGGACCCGCGACGAGCTCGACACCGTGTTGGAGGTCGCGCGGGACCTCAAGCGCCGCCGGGCGCTGGGCGAGCCCCACGCACTGCTGCGCGACAAGGTGCTCGCGATGCTGTTCTTCTTCTCCTCCACCCGGACGCGGGCCAGCTTCGAGGCGGGCATGGCCCAACTCGGCGGCCACGCCCAGTTCATCGAGTCGGCCAGCACCCAGATCGCCCACGGCGACACCGCCACCGAGATCGGCGAGATCCTCGGCCGCTACAACGACGGTCTGGCCATCCGCCAGGTCGACTGGGGAGTGGGCAACGCCTACCAGCGGGCCGTCGCCGCTGCCAGCCGCGTGCCGGTGCTCAACATGCAGTGCGACCGGTTCCATCCCTTCCAGGCGCTGGCCGACCTGCTGACCATCGTCGAGCGGCACCCCGACCCGCGCGGCGCGACCATCAACGTCAGCTGGGCGTATGCCTCCAGCTACCAGAAGCCGCTGTCGGTGCCCCAGAGCCTGATCCTGCTCATGACCCGCTACGGGCTCGACGTGCGCCTGACCCACCCGCCGGAGTTCGGGCTGCAGCCCGACCTGATGCAGCAGGCCCGGGCCAACGCCGAGGTGGCGGGCGGCAGCTTCGAGGTGCTCGACGACTTCGACGCCGGCTTCGTGGATGCCGACATCGTCTACCCCAAGTCCTGGGGTTGCATGCTGACCACTCCGGACCTCGAGGAGTCGGCCGCGATCGGCGCGCGCTACACCGACTGGATCGCCGACGAACGACGCCTTGCGCTGGCCCGGCCCGACGCCATGTACCTGCACTGCCTGCCCGCCGATCGCGGCGTCGAGGTCACCGACGCGGTCATCGACGGACCCAACAGCGCGGTGTTCGACGAGGCGGAGAACCGGCTGCACGTGCAGAAGGCCGTCATGGCCCTGACGATGTAGGAGGCGCCGCGTGCGCATCGAGAACCGGGTGGTGGTGGCGATCGGGGGCAACAGCCTGATCCCCGACGCCGAGCACCAGAGCGTCGAGGATCAGTTCCGCGCCGCGCGCGCCACCGACCATTCGCTGGGTGAGCTGGTCGCACGCGGGCTCGAGGTCGCGGTCGTGCACGGCAACGGCCCCCAGGTCGGCTTCATCCTGCTGCGCTCCGAGCTCGCCCGCCACCAGCTGCACGAGGTCCCGCTCGACGTGTGCGTGGCCGACACCCAGGGCGCGATCGGCTACCTGCTGCAGCAGAAACTGGTCGAGGACCTGCGCGTGCGCGGCATCGACCGGGGGGTGGTCTCCCTGGTCACCCAGGTCGAGGTCGACCCCGACGACCCGGCCTTCGCCGCCCCGACCAAGCCGATCGGCTCGTTCCTGGATGCCGAGGAGGCGGCGCAGCGCCACCGCGACGAGGGCTGGGACGTGGCCGAGGACGCCGACCGCGGCTGGCGGCGGGTGGTGGCCTCACCACGACCTCGGCGGATCCTCGAGCTCGACGCGATCCGCCGCCTGCTCGACGACGGGTTCGTGGTGATCGCGGTCGGCGGCGGCGGGATCCCGGTGGTCGTGGACCCCGACGGCACCCTGCGCGGGGTGGCCGCGGTGATCGACAAGGACCATGCGGCGGCGCTGCTGGCCACCGAGCTCGGTGCCGCCCGACTCCTGATCAGCACCGCGGTCGACCGCGTCAGCCTGCACTTCGGTACGCCCCGCCAACGCGCGGTGGACCACCTCACGCTGGCCGAGGCCCGCGCCCACCTCGCCGACGGTCACCACTTCGCACCCGGCAGCATGGCTCCCAAGATCGAGGCGGTGACGACCTTCCTCGCCGCCGGCGGGCACGAGGCGGTGATCACCAGCCCGGCCCTGCTGCCCGCCGCGCTCGACGGTCGGGCCGGCACCCGCATCACCCCCTGAACCGGACCCTCGACGCAAGGCCGACGATGCCGACGATCGCCCATTACCACCGACCGCCGGACCTCGACACCGTCTGGGGGCTGCTGCGCGACGCCGAGGGCTCCGCCCGCCTGCTGGCGGGCGGTTCGGACCTGGTGCTGCGCTGCCCGCCCGAGGTCGACACGCTGATCGATCTGTCCGCGGCCGGACTGGCCGGGGTGTCGGTCCGGCCCGACGGCAGCCTGGCCATCGGCGCGATGACCACGTTCAGCGACCTGCTCGTCGCCGCGCCGGTGACCGACCACCTCGGCGGCCTGCTCCACGACGTGCTCGCCGACTTCGGTTCGGTGCTGCACCGCAACCAGGCCACGGTCGGCGGGCACGTGGCCCGCGCACGGATGTCGGATCTGATCCCGGGGCTGCTGGCCGCGGATGCCGAGGTGGTGGTGCGCACCGAGGACACCAGTACCCGGGCTCTGGCCGACCACCTCGCCGCACCCCCCACCACCCATGTGCTCACCGAGGTACGCCTGCCCGTTGCCCGGGGCCCGGCGGCCGGAGCCTTCACCCGGTTCTCGCGCTCGGCCTTCGACCATGCGCTGCTCAACGTCGCCTGCGTGGTGCACCTCGACGCCGGGGTGGTGCGCACCGCGCGGGTCGTGGTCGGCGAGACCGGCGTGCTCGGACGCCGGCTGAGAGCCGCCGAGGCGGCGCTGACCGGGCGGCCGCTGACCGAGGCCACGATCCAAGCCGCTGCACAGGCGGTCGTCGCCGAACTGGACCCGCGGCAGGACGCGCTGGCCTCCGCCGACTACCGTCGGCACCTGGCCGGGGTCGGCACCCGCCGCTGCCTGCAGCGAGCGGCCGAGCGACTCGGGGAGGTGGCGTGATGCGCATCGAGTTCGAGCTCGACGCCCGCACCATCACGGTCGAGATCGCCCCGGGCGAGACCCTCATGACGCTGCTGCGCCGCATCGGCGCGGTGTCGGTCAAGGATGGCTGCTCCCGCGGCGACTGCGGGTCGTGCGCGGTCCGGCTCGACGGACGGGCGGTGACCTCCTGCCTGCTGTTCGCCGCCCAGGCGGACGGCCGGCGGGTGCAGACCGCCGCGGGGCTCGCGGACGCCACCGGCGGGCTGCACCCGCTGCAACGGGCGCTGGTGGATGCCGGTGGCGTGCAGTGCGGCTACTGCACCCCCGGGGTGCTGATGGCCGCCATGGACCTGCTCGAGTCCGACCCGGACCCGGGCGAGCAGGAGGTGCGCACCGCGCTGGCCGGCAACCTGTGCCGCTGCACCGGGTACGTCAAGATCATCGAGGGCGTGCGCGACGCGGCCGCGCTGCTGCGGGAGGCCGAGCATGACTGACAAGCTGCAGGTCGTCGGGCACAACGAGCGCAAGGTCGACGGCCGGGCGCTGGTCACCGGCCAGCCGGTGTTCGTCGACGACGCCCCCGCCCCCGCCGGGATGCTGCACCTCGCGCTGCTGACCAGCCCCCACCCCCATGCCCGCATCCGCTCACTGGACGTCTCCGCCGCCGAGGCGCTGCCGGGCGTTGCGCTGGTGCTGACCCACGAGAACACGCCCACCCGGCGCTACACCACCGCCGGGCAGGGCTACCCCGAGCCCTCGCCCTACGACGCACGGATGTTCGACCCCAAGGTCCGCTTCGTCGGTGACCGGGTCGCGGCGGTCGCGGCCGACGACCTGGCGACGGCCCGGCTGGCCGCCCAGCGGATCGTGGTCGACTACGAGGTGCTCGATCCCGTGCTGTCGATCGACGCGGCGCTGGCCCCCGACGCTCCGGTGGTGCACGACGAGCCCGACTCGGATGCCTTCGACGCCAGCCGCAACCTCGCCGCGCACGCCACCGCCATCGTCGGCGACGTCGAAGCGGCGCTGGCCGCCGCCCACACCGTGGTCGACGTCACCGTCGAGACCCAGTACGCGCAGCACGCGCCGATCGAGCCGCACGCCGCCCGCGCCGAGCTCGACCCGGCCGGACGGCTGCTGCTCACCACCTCGACGCAGGTGCCGTTCCACGTGCGGCGGATCATCGCCCATCTGCTTCAGATCCCGGTGCACCGCATCCGGGTGGTCAAACCCCGCATCGGCGGCGGGTTCGGCGTCAAGCAGGAGGTGCTGATCGAGGACCTCGTCGCACTGACCACGCTGCGCACCGGCCGTCCCTGCTCGCTGGTGATCACCCGCGCCGAGGAGTTCGTCTCGTCGCGTACCCGCCACCCGATGCGGGTGCGGGTGCGGCTCGGAGCAGACGCCGACGGGCTGCTCGAGGCCATCGACCTCGACGTGCTGTCCAACACCGGCGCGTACGGCACCCACAGCCTGACGGTGCTGTCCAACGTCGGGTCCAAGACCCTGCCGCTGTACCCGACCGCCGCCGCCCAGCGCTTCGTCGGTCATGCGGTCTACACCAACCTGCCGGTGGGCGGCGCCTACCGCGGCTACGGCGCGACCCAGGGCCAGTACGCCATGGAGGTCGCGATCGACCAGCTCGCCGACCGGCTGGGCGTCGATGCGCTCGACCTGCGCCGGCGCAACCATCTGCGGGCCGGCGGGACCTCCCCGATCTTCCGTGAGCTCGGCGAGGGCCGGGAGGGTGTGGAGCAGACCATCACCTCCTGCGAGCTGCCCGCCTGCATCGAGATCGGCGCCCAGCGCATCGGCTGGGCGGCCAAGCGCGGCCAGCGCCGGCGGGACGGCTCCTGGGTGCACGGGGTGGGCATGTCCATCCACCTGCAGGGATCGGGCATCCCCCGCATCGACCTCGCGGCGGCCAACCTCAAGCTCAACGACGACGGGTCGGTGAATCTGACGCTGGGCGCGACCGACCTCGGCACCGGCTCGGACACGGTGCTCGGGCAGATCGCCGCCGAGGTGCTCGGCCTGCCGCTCGAGAAGGTGCTGGTGACCTCCTCGGACACCGACCTGACCCCCTTCGACGTCGGCGCCTACGCGTCCTCGACGACCTACGTGTCGGGCACCGCGGTGCTCCGTGCCGCTGAGGACCTGCGCGGCCAACTGCTCGAGGTCGCCGCCGCGGTGCTCGAGGTCCCGGTCGACGACCTGCGGCTCGAGGATCAACGCGCCGTCGCCGCCGACGGCCGGTCCACCAGTCTCGAGGAGCTCGCGCTGCGTTCGCTGTACGCGGTGGACCAGCGCCAGCTCGCCGCCAACGCCTCGGCGGTACTCGACACCTCCCCGCCGCCGTTCCTGGCCTGCTTCGCCGAGGTCGCCGTCGACCTCGACACCGGCCGCCTGCGCGTGCTGCGGCTGGTCGCGGCGGTGGACTGCGGCCAAGCGATCCACCCACGGCTGGCCGAGGGGCAGGTCGAGGGGGCACTGGTCAACGGGCTGGGATACGCGCTGATGGAGGACCTCGCGATCGATCCGGAGGGTCGTGCGCGCGGCACCGACTTCGGGCGCTACAAGATCCCCTCGACCCTGGATGTGCCGCCGATCGAGGTCGTGCTGGTCGACTCCTACGAGCCGACCGGCCCGATGGGCGCCAAGTCAGTCTCCGAGATCGGGATCAACGCGCCCCTGCCGGTGATCGCCAACGCCGTGCACGACGCCACCGGGGTGTGGCTGACCCGCCCGCCCTTCACCGCCGAGCGGGTGTGGCGGGCGCTCAACGGGGAGTAGGCTCCCGCGCCGGCGCCGTGCCGATGCCGCCTGCGCCCCCGACCTGCCCTCAGGAGTCCCGCCATGGCCACCATCTACTACGACCGCGACGCCGACCTCTCGATCATCCAGGGCCGCAAGGTGGCCGTGCTCGGCTACGGCAGCCAGGGTCACGCCCACGCCCTGAACCTGCGCGACTCCGGCGTCGACGTCCGGGTCGGACTGCGTCAGGGCTCGGCGTCCGCGGCCCGCGCCGCCGAGCAGGGCCTGGCGGTGCTGCCCACCAACCAGGCGGCCGCCGAAGCCGACGTGATCGTGGTGCTGGCCCCAGACACCGCCCAGAAGGGCATGTGGGCCGACGGCCTGGCCGAGGCGGTCGAGCCCGGCAACGCGCTGGTGTTCGGCCACGGCTTCAACGTGCACTTCGGGTTCATCACCCCACCCGAGGGCGTGGACGTGTTCCTGGTCGCCCCCAAGTCGCCCGGGCACATCGCGCGCCGGATGTACGAGCAGGGCCAGGGCGTGCCCGGGCTGGTCGCGGTGCACCAGGACGCCTCCGGCCAGGCGCTCGAGCTCGGCAAGTCGTACGCCGCCGGGCTCGGCCTGACCCGCGCCGGGGTGCTTCAGACCACCTTCGCCGAGGAGACCGAGACCGACCTGTTCGGTGAGCAGGCGGTGCTGTGCGGCGGGATCAGCCATCTGGTCCAGGCCGGGTTCGAGACCCTGGTCGAGGCCGGCTACCAGCCCGAAGCCGCCTACTTCGAGTGCCTCCACGAACTGAAGCTGATCGTGGACATGATGTACGAGGGCGGCATCTCCTGGATGCGTCACTCGATCTCGACCACCGCCGAGTACGGCGACTACGTGTCGGGACCCCGGGTGGTCAACGAGTCCTCCCGGGCGGCGATGAAGGAGCTGCTCGCCGAGATCCGTGACGGCTCGTTCGCCAACCGCTTCATGGCGGAGGTCGAGTCGGGCGGCGACTACTTCGCGCGCAAGCGCGCCGAGGGCCGGGCCCACCCCATCGAGGTCGTCGGCCGCGAACTGCGCGCGATGATGCCGTTCATCGACCCCCCGACCGAGTCGATGGAGTGATCGACTGCGGCTGAAGCTCGGCGAAGCTCCAGCCGTCGAGTACGGGACCCGGCGGCGCCACCCACGGGCCGCCGGTCAGGGCCGTGCGCAGCCGTACCGCGCGCTGCTCGTCGAGCACCCGCCGCCCGAGCAGGGGGATCCGCCCCGCGATCCGGACCCCGACCCGGTCGAGGTAGGCACCCAGCGTGAGGCGTTCGGGCCCGTCGGCGGCCACCAGCAGCGTGCCGTCGTCCCCCCGCGAGCGGGCGCGGTCGAAGGCCACCACCAGCTCGACGAGGTCCTCCGTTCGCAGCGGCGCCACCTCGACGTCCAACTCCTCGTCGGCGAGTCCGGCGGTCGCCAAGGCATCGCGCAGCCCGGCGGTGTCCAGCAGCGAGGCACGCACCACCACCGTGGGGGCCGGCACCCCGGCCAACGCCGCCTCCTCGGTGGCTTTGGCCCGGCGCAGCGGGTCGCTGGAGGTCGCCTCGGCACCCGGCAGCGACAGCGTGATGACCCGCCGCACCCCGGCGCTGGCGGCGGCGCGCGCCGCGACCTCGGCCTCCGCGCGGATCAGCCCGGGATCGGGCGCCAGAAGCCCCGGCCCGACGTGGACCAGGGTGTGCACGTCGGTGAGTGCCGCATCCAGCCGGCCCTCGTCGTCGGGAGTACCGCTGGCCACCAGCACCCCGGCGGCACGCAGCGCCGCGGCGCCCTCGGAACCGTAGACACGCACCTCGCCGCCCTCGGCGACCAGGCGCGCCGCGAGCCGTCGGGCGAGCCAGCGGTGGCCGCCGGTGATGAGTACGGGCATGGTCGGGCAGGCTACCCACCCCGGCGGCGACGTACCTTGGACGACGACGAGGAGGAGGAGGGGATCCGCCGTGATCGACATCGAACTCGCCCGCCGGCTGCACGACGCCGGTCTCGCCTGGCAGCCACGCGACGGGGACCGGTTCGTGCTGCCCTCCCACGACCTCGACGACCGGGTGTTCACGATCTCTGAGATGGTCGTGGAGGTGCGCTCTTCGCCCGTCGGACGCCTGATCGCCTTCAACGGCACCACCGAGTGGGCACTGGACGCGATCGAGCAGGCCGAGGCGGTCTGGCTGCCCCGCGAGTCGCAACTGCGCGAACTGCTCGGCGACGCCCTGCTGTCGCTGGTACGTGAGGACGAGGGTTGGCGCTGCACGACACGAC